>JALOAP010000086.1 GCA_023228745.1 Dehalococcoidia bacterium
AAGCCGCTTCGTCCACTGCGGGCCACAGTGGTAGAGCCACATCTGGTTTGGCAGCGAACCCATGGCCCGCGCCGGCGGAAAGCCGATGATCGCGTCCTCGGCCGCGATCACGATGTCGGAGAGGAACGCGAGGTCGGTGCCCCCGGCGAGACAGTAGCCGTGGAGCTGCGTGATGACCGGCTTGTGCATGTCGAAGATCGCCATGCGCAGCCGCTGCGCGAGCTCGAGCTGCCAGGCGTCGTCGTCGAACGTGCGCATACCGCGATAGACGGCGGTGTAGCTGTCCGAAGCGCCTTCGCTGCGCGGGCGCGCGAGCGGCGTCAGGTCGTAGCCAGCGCTAAACGCGCGCCCGTTGCCGCGCAGGATGACGCAGTGCACGGCGGTATCGTTGTCCGCCTCCCAGAGCGCGTGGTTCAGCTCCTCCTGGAGCTCCATCGAAAGGGCGTTCAGCTTCTCCGGCCGATTGAGGGTGATGCGCGCCCGGCCCTTCTCGACTTCGTAGAGGATGGTTTCGAACTCGGTTGTCATGTCGTGTGCCTCCGTGCGGCGCATTCTACGCACGTGGCAGAGGCCGTTTGCCGTTGGGGACCCAGAGAAAAGCCCCCTCTCCTGCTTCCGCGGGAGAGGGGGCTTGGGGCCAGGGGTCAGGCGGGCGTCATCTTGAAGTTCGGGTCGTACTTCTTCAGTTCGCGCCGCGCGATCGTCATCTTATGGACCTCGTCCGGGCCGTCGGCGATGCGCAGCGTCCGGATGTGTGCCCACATGAGGGCGAGCGGCGTGTCCTGCGTGACGCCCATCGCGCCATGCACCTGGATAGCGCGGTCGATCACCTTCAGGGCCATGCGCGGGACAGCCACCTTGATGCCCGAGATCTCGGTCGCAGCGGCCCGGTTCCCGACGGTGTCCATGAGGTGGGCAGTACGCAGGACGTACTCGCGGGCCATATCGATCTCAACGCGGGACTCGGCGATCCAGTCCTGGATGAGCCCCTTCTGTGCCACGAGCGACCCAAACGCGCTGCGGTTCAGTGCGCGCTGGCACATCAACTCGAGCGCGCGCTCGGCGACGCCGATGGTGCGCATGCAGTGATGGATGCGCCCCGGGCCGAGCCGCGCCTGGGAGATGGCGAAGCCGCTGCCCTCCTCGCCCAGGAGGTGGTCGGCGGGGACGCGCACGTTTTCGAACAGCACCTGGCCGTGGCCGCCGCGCTCTTCGTTCCCGAAGACCGTGAGCGACCGCTCGACCGTCACGCCGGGCGTGTCCTTCGGTACAACGATCATCGACTGCTGCTTGTGGCGCAGGGCCGTGGGGTCGGTCTTGCCCATGACGATCATGACCTTGCAGCGGTCCGCCATGATGCCGGAGGTGAACCACTTGCGGCCGTTGAGCACGTACTCGTCGCCATCGCGGGTGATTTGGAGCGAAATGTTCGTCGCGTCCGAGGAGGCGACGGCCGGTTCGGTCATCGCAAACGCGCTACGGATTTCGCCGTTGAGGAGCGGCTTCAGCCACTCATTGCGAATTTGTTCGTTCCCATAGAGGTTGAGGACCTCCATGTTCCCGGTGTCCGGGGCATTGCAGTTCAGCACTTCGGAGGCGAAGCCAACCTTGCCGAGCTCCTCCGAAATCGGGGCGTAGTCGACGTTCGAAAGCTTGGTGCCGGGGTCGCCCTCGCGGAGGTGGGGCAGGAAGAGGTTCCAGAGGCCCCGCTTCCGCGCCTCGGCCTTCAGATCATCGAGAATCGGCGGGTAGGAGTGATCGCCGCCCTCGTGGTACTGCCGGTAGTACTCTTCCTCATTCGGATAGATGTACTTATCCATGAACTCCTTGACCTCGGCCTGGCGCGCGAGGCCCTCGGGCGTGAACTCATAAGTCATCCGGTGTGCTTCCTCCTGTGGTTTTCAGCGCACATATGGGGACGGGGAGTGGCGCGTCCGTATCCTACCCTCGGCGCGCCGCTCCGTCCCCCGGGAAGGGGCCGATTCCCGGCTCCTGGCCCTGGATCGCGTGCTCCCGGCTAGCGGCTCCCGGTCACCAGCGGGTTGTGCAGCGGCACTTCGTCCGGTTCGGGGACGTGTGGCACCGCGCGCGCGGCCCGGGGCAGCGGCTTCGGGTACCAGTGGTCTTCGAACTCGTTGAACTTGTCGCGCAGCATGGGGATGACCTTCTCCGCGAACAGCTTCGTGTTGTACAAGGCCACGTCGCGCGGCATCGACCCCATCTGCAGAAGCACCATCAGGTGGCCGGCGTTCAGGCTGTCGGCGAGGTCGTTCAGGCGCTCCGCGACGGTCGTCGGGCTGCCGGCGACCACGTAGCCCTGGTCGACCAGGTTCTCCCACGTGAGCTGCATCCGCGCCCGCTGCGCCGCCATCTCGAGCTGGCTCTTGATGCCCGCCTTCACGGTGCGGTTCGTGCGGTAGCCGGGAGCATCGGCGAAGCCCGGGTAGACGTGCAGGCAGCGGTTGTAGAAGTAGTCGATGTGCTCGGCGTAGAGGTCCTTCGCCTCCGCATCCGTGTCAGCGACACAGACTACCTGCGCGAAGCCGGCGTGGTACGGGTTCGGCTCCTTGCCCGTGTCGCGCATGCGCTGCCAGAAGCCGTCCATGATCGCCTTCCCACGCATGTAGCCGGAGTAGGAGAGGTAGGAGTAGAGGTAGCCTTCATCGGCGCACCACTCCCACGTCTCGATCGAACCGCCACCGGGGATCCAGATTGGCGGGCCACGGGTTCATGTAGCGAATCTGCGTGTACTTCCCGTTGAAGGCCGAGACACCCTTGTCGGTCCATGCCTGCTTGATGAGGTCGTGCGCTTCGTAGTAGCGGTCGCGGAGCTGCGCCCCTGGGACGCCATAGGCGAAGTTCGTGTCCATCGAGGTGCCGACGGGGAAGCCTGCGACGAGGCGCCCGCCGGACATAACGTCCAGCATGGCGAACTCTTCGGCCACGCGCAGCGGCGGGTTGTAGAGCGCGATGGAGTTGCCCATCACCACGATCGCTGCGCGGTTCGTCCGGCGCGTCAGTGTGGCCGCCATGATGTTCGGGCTCGGCATCAGCCCGTAGGCGTTCGAGTGGTGCTCGTTCACACAGATGCCGTCGAAGCCCACTTTCTCCGCGAATTCAAGCTCATCGAGGTACTCGTGGTAGAGGTGGTGGCCCTTCTCCGCGTCGTAGAGGCGGTAATCCGGGTCGACCCAGACCGACCGATGCTTCTGCTGGAAGTCATTCGGCAGGTATGGCCACGGCATCAGGTGGAACCAGTGGAACTTCAACGCTGCCCCCGTTACCGCATAGCGGCTATGTTCGAGTAGGTTAGCGGCTGCTGAAGCAATCGTACATGCGGGCCCCCATTGACACCGTGTTTGGATGTGTGCGAAGGCAGGCGTAGGATGCCGCAACCATGAGCGGGCAACTCTTTCGCCTCACCTTCACCAAGCTCCGGTCGTTCGAACGCTGCCGCAAACAGTACTGGTTCCGTTACCTCTCCGGGCGCGAGTGGCCCCCGGACGTGCCAACGCCGGCGCTCATCGTGGGGAAGGGTGTCCACCGCGCGATGAAGACGCTCTGCGAGACGGGCCGCCCCGAGGATGGTGCGAGCGAGCTCGACACCTACCTGCGCATGCCGATCCACGAATGCGCCGGGCCCGGCACGGACGGCCATCGCGACGCCTTCGCCCTTTTCGAACGCGGCTGCGAGGCCCACGCGAGCATCGAGAGCGAGGCCAGCTGGCCCGAACTCGATACGTGGGTCCCGTGGGAGTCGCGCGGCCTCTCGATCAGGGCCCGCATGGACCGCGCAGACCGCCTCGGCCCCGGCCAGTGGCAGATTGTCGACTGGAAGACCGGCCGCTACGAGCTCGACGAGCACATCGATACGCAACTCGACATCAGCCACCTTGCGCTGCGCGTTTCGAAGCGGCTCGCGGCACAGGACAACGTGACCGCGATCGGGTGGAACCTGCGGACTGGCGAACGCCGCGAGCGCCGCCTCACTCGCGCCGATGCCCGCGCCACGATGTTCCGCATGCATGGCCTCGCCGAGCGCATGCAGAAGACGGTGGAGTTCGAGGCGACACCGGGCCCGGGCTGCGCCTTTTGCGAGTGGCGTCCGCAGTGTGCCGCCGCCGCGGCTGTCCCCTTGGCGATCGATGCACTGGAGTGGGATGAATTCGTCGAGCCCGCCAGCGAAGTGGAGGACCAGCCCGCGGAGTTCGATGACGGGTCGGCAATGTCCTGACCGTGGCGATAGGCCCGCGGCCAGTGCAAGACCGCCCCGCTTCGCGCAAAATGCCCGCACACCCCACAGGAGGCCGCCATGGAGTACCAGGACATCATCTACGAAGTCGAGGACGCGACTGCCGTCATTACCCTGAACCGCCCCGAGAAGCTCAACGCCTGGACCAGCACCATGGAACGCGAGCTGCGGGATGCCTTCAAGCGCACCGACGCCGACCAGGGTGTCCGCAGCGTCATCCTCACGGGAGCGGGCCGTGGCTTCTGCGCCGGCGCCGATATGGGCCTGTTGAACACGATCGCCGATGCCGGCGGACAAGACGAGCGCGCTGTCGAGCCGGAATCGGGCGGCATCGAAGACAACTACCGGCAGACCTTCACCTTCCCGCTGACCACGCGGAAGCCGCTCATCGCCGCGGTCAACGGCCCCGCAGCGGGCCTTGGCCTCATCATCTCGCTCTACTGCGACATGCGCTTCGCCTCCGACCGGGCACGCTTCGGCACAGCCTTCGCGCCGCTCGGGCTGGTGGCCGAACACGGCGTGAGCTGGACGCTGCCGCGCGCCGTCGGCATCGGCAATGCGCTCGACCTGCTGTATTCCGGGCGCGTCGTCGGCGCCGATGAGGCGCTGCAGATGGGCCTCGTGCAGCGCGTCTACCCGCATGACGAGCTCCTCACACAGACGAAGGAGTACACCGCCTACCTTGCGCGCCGCTCTTCGCCCCAGGCGATGCGCGTGATGAAGAAGCTCGTCTGGGACGCACAGTTCCAGGACCTGGCCGGTGCGACGAAGGCCGCGAACGCCGCGATGGCGCAATCGGTGGCTTCGCCGGACTTCAAGGAAGGCCTGAACGCGTTCGCCGAGAAGCGAGACCCGCGCTACCCCGGCCTCAGCGTCTGAGGGAGAAGCGGGTCACACGTGCTGCTTCGATGCGTGTGACCCGCTCCACAGAGATACCGCCGCGCCTGCGTTACGGTCGAAGGACCACAATGAGGAGACCGGGATGCAGCCGACGGTCCAGACTATCGAAGCCGACCAGCGCCAGCGCGAACGCGATATCGAGCACCTGCTCCAGCTCGAGCCCTGGGTGGAGCCACGCGGTATCCGCCGCACGCTCCGGAACATCGCCATCGCCCTTCGCGGCCGCGAGCAGCAGGAGCACCTTGAGCGCACATGGCGCATCGCTGCCGCCCAGCGCCGCCTGAACCCCAAGCGCGGCTGGTAGCCGATTCAAGATTCGCGATTCGAACCCCTCCAGCGTCCCGGAGCCGGTACCAGCTCCGGGACGCTGTTTTGTTGTTTTCCCGTGGCAGGCTCAGTACGGGTCAGGCGACCGCGAGTTGTTCCTCCGAGGGAACAAAAAGGTGGTGCTCGATGAGCACAGGGCGAAGTTCCCGCATTGCCTGAGGATCGTGGTAAGACGCTGGTGTTGTGCGCGTGCGAGTTCGTGGCGCGGTGCGAAGGTCACAAAGGTCGTAGGTCACCGCCTGCCACCAGTCTGCACTCAAGCAGGTTCGGTCCGGCTCGGTGAGTTCTATGCCGAGTTCTGCTTCGTCCTTACCGCTCAGCGTCCCGCGTGCGGTTCGATCCACCGGCCCTGGAACAGCAGCAGGTCGCCGTTTCGCACCGCTACCGTCGCCGGGTGCCGCTCCACTTCGTTGTGGACGCCGCGCGGACTAAACGGGAGCGTGTGCTCGGTGAGGTCCCAGCGCAGGCCGGTCGTGGTTACACCTTCGCATCTGCCGATCGCCACGAGCGAGACTACCGTCCCTACTGGCGCCTCGATCTCGATCGTGCCATCAACCAGGCGGATTTCGAACAGGTCATCGACGACCCGCACGTCGGCCTGGCCGCGATAGAGCGGGATGACCGAGAGGTTGGCCAGCGCATGGTCGGCGCGGCCACCGCCCGCGGCCGTCACGTCGATCCGGGTCGCGCCCCAGGCGAGGCAATACTCGATCGCTTTCTGCAGGTCGGTGCTATTGAGGTCGAAGCTCTTGTGGATGTTCTGCTCCGGGATGGAGCGGCGCACTGCCTCGGTCAACGAATCGAGGTCGCCGACGACTGCGTCGACCACGAGACCAGCGCGAAGCGCTTTCGCGGCGCCGCCATCCGCCGCGACGACCAGCCCGGCGCGCTTCGCCAGCCCCGCGAGAAGCGATGGCGAGGGGATGTCGCCATCAGCGACGACCAGGGCGTGGCGCACCGCGCTTGCCATGGCGCCATCCTGCCGTGCGATCACCGTAGCCGCCACCGACGGGAACTTTCCCGGGGTGCCGTGCGTTTGGAGAGCATGGGCACGAAGTTCGTTGCGATCATTGCGGGAGCTTCGGCCGCTGCCTTGCTGGCCGCCGGGAGTGTCGTCGCATTCGGCTTCGCCACTGGAAGCGATGACCCGGCCGAGGCGACACCGCCGCCGATAAAGACCGTGGACCACGGCGCGGAGGGCACGCTTCCCGAAGTCCGCGAGACTGAAACGCCCCCGCGCCCGGAGGTTCCGCGGGCGGTGCTGTCATCCGGTGGGCGCTCCGTCACCGTCGAGCCGGGCACCCGCTGTTGGGGCAACCTGTGCGTTGATTACGTGGGGCCGGTATCGAACCTGGAACCGTTCGTGGTCGAGCGGGCGCAGGGCTTCACGGTGACCTTCGAAGCAGGGCCCCCGACCGAGATGTACGTCGGCTGGGTCGACCTTGCCGGCGTCGAGCCCGGCATCACGGGCGGGCGGGCCGTGTGGATGGGCAGCGGGCCCGTCATCGAAGGCGCTGGCGAGGCCGATGTGGCGAGCATCGATCTCCCGCCCGGCCGCTATCTCTATACGGTCTTCGCGCCGTATGCGGGCCGGGGCGACCTGAGCTACGCCGTCTACCTCGAAGTGCGGTAGCAACTTCCCAGCTCCTCCCGGCCACAATGCCGGCCGCACTGGCGCTAGACTCCTCACATGCCGCACCACATCCTCGCTGAGCCCGGTGATGTCGCGCCGGTGGCCATCCTCGTGGGTGACCCGGGACGCGCTACGCAGATTTCCACGCTTCTCCAAAGCGCCCGCCGCTACAACGAACACCGCGGCCTCCTTGGCTACACGGGGCTGTTCGAAGGCGCGCGCATCTCCGCCCAGACCACCGGCATGGGCGGCCCATCCGCCGCGATCGTGCTCGAAGAGCTCGCCCAGCTTGGCGTGCGAACCGTCATCCGTGCCGGCACCTGTGGCGCGATAGGCAAGCACGTCGGCGTGCTCGACCTCGTGGTCGCGACCGCCGCTGTGCCGGTCGACGGTACGACGCGACAGTACCTCAACAGCGATCCCTTCGCGCCCGTCGCTGACTTCGCGGTCACGACGGCGCTGGTCGAGGCGGCAGCGGCCAGCGGACGCCCGTCGCATACCGGCCTGCTCGTCTCCGAGGACGCGTTCTACCGGCAGGCGGACGACTGGCAGCGCTGGCGCGAGCGCGGCGCGCTTGCGGTCGAGATGGAGGCGTCGACGGTGTTCACCGTGGCCCTGCTGCGCGGTCTGCGCGCCGGGTGCGTCTGCCTCGTGGTGAACGACACCAGCCATCCCGGCACCTGGCATCCGGCCGATACGCGCCGCGAAGCGGAGGATGCACTCGTGCGCGTGGCGCTGCAAGCAGCGAAACACCTCGCCGCCTGAGCCGGGCATAGCACCCTTTCGCCGCCGTGTCGCCTCGGCCGTTCACCGCCAAACGTGGTGGAACCGTTGCGCCCGTGTGCGCACGGCAACGGGCCGAACACCACCCGATTTCGTCGTTCCCGGCCGAGGCCGGTAGCACTTGACGTAATCGCAATATCCTCTGCGAGCTTCTTCACAGAAGAGTCATGATTGTCATGCCCATTTCGCAAGAGGTGCGGCTATCCTATCGATCTATTCATTTCATTGAAGGCTGAGGTTGGCGGGTATGCGGGTTGAAGTGATTGAGTTCGAATTGACGTGCCCAAAACACGGCAAGGACCTCATGGTCGTCCCGGTCCAGTTCCCGCGTCCGCGTGGCTGCCGCCACTGCTTTGCACCGTTGACGGAGCGTCGTGAGCTCCGGCGGTACTTCATGGAATCGGTGCCCGACAACGTGGGCTCCGAGGCGTGGATCGGCTAAGCCGAGGATTTTCGCGCTGTTTCCTCACGCTCCTCCGGTGTGTATCGCTTGCAGGGCGCTCTTGCGGCCTCGACACTAGTGGTACGCGGGCCTGCTCGTATACTGGCTTTTCCGTCGCGTGCTACCCTTCGCGCCTGCGGAACACGGAGGTTCATTTTGAAGAGACTGTTTGGCATCTTCGCCGTGCTTGGCGCCGTCGCCGCCGCTGTCATGTTCTGGCGGCGCAGCATGGACGAAGACGAATTCCTCGACGAGGAACTCGAGTAACTGTCCGCGCCCACTGAATTCACCGGCCGGCCGGTCATCACGGGCTACGGTCTCGTGACCCGGTGCGGCAGCGGCGCTGCGCCCGCGTGGGATGCGCTCGAAGCCGCCGCTGCCGCGGGCGCGGACTGGTCTCCCGACGACGGTTCGCCGCGCTTCTGCGCGTCCGTTCCGGACGACTACCGTCCGAACCCCGGCATTCCCCGCAACCTGGCCCACTTCCTCGACCGCGCGGCGATCATCGCGCTCGATGCGGCCCTCCAGGCGATCGAACACGCTGGCCTCGGCGCTGGCGCCGGCGATGCCCGCCGCTTTGCCGTGGTCGATGGCCTCCCCTACCGCGCGCCCGGCCAGCCCGCGCTTTTCGCCCCCTACGGTCACCTCGTGGCTCGCGCCCTGGGAGTACGCGGGTCCGTGTCCATCGTGGGCGGCCACGAAGCCGGCGCCCTCTCGGCCGTCGCTACCGCCACGCGCCTGCTCGCGAGCGGCGCCGCCGATGTGGTCATCGCCGGGGGCGCTCAGGGGCTGCAACGCCCGCTGCTCGACCACGTGTTCGAACAGAACTTCGCCAGCGATGCGCCTGCGCGCCCCTTCGACGCGGCACACAAGGGATACGTCGTCGCCGAGGGTGCCGCTTACATGGTGGTCGAACGCGAGGCGCACGCGCGCGAACGAGGCGCGCGGCCGCTCGCACACATCGCCGGCATTGGCGAACTCTTCGACTCCGCTGTCGAGCCGCTGGAACTCAGCGGTGCACCCGAGGCCGGACGCGCTATGCAGGAGGCGCTGGCCCACGCCGGCTATGTGCAGAACCAGGTCGACCTCGTCGTCTCCTGCGCCGATGGCCGGCCGCTCTCCGATTTCGCCGAGGGTTACGGCCTGCAGCGCACCTTCGGTCGCCACGCCTATTTCGCCGGCGTCACCACGGTCGCTGGTGCACTCGGGTTCTCGCTCGGCGCCAGCGGTGGCGTTTCGCTCGTCGCGGCGCTGGAAGCGATGCAGCGCCAGCGTTCGTTCCCCGTCGCCGGTTTCGAAACAGCCGAAAAAGACGTCGAGCTGAACTACGTGCGGGCGGCGAAGGACGAGCGGCTTGACACGGTGCTGGTGACGAGCCTCGGGCTCGGCGGCACGGACGTCTCCCTGCTGCTCGAACGCGTCAGGGGGTAGGTCCACGACCCTGCGGCGCGAGTT
>JALOAP010000087.1 GCA_023228745.1 Dehalococcoidia bacterium
CGAAAAGATCTCCCAGAAGCGGACCTGTTCGCGATCGATGGCCCGGCCGGCTTCCTCTTCGTAGGCACGGATGAACGGCTCGCGATCGCCGACGCCAGCGACGGGCCTGGCACCGCCGAAGCGCCAGGAACGCATCATGACCCATCCGAGGTCCTCCAGCGGGTCACCGAAGTGGGCAAGTTCCCAGTCGATGACGGCGCGAAGGCCGTCCTCGCCGAAGATGACGTTGCCGAGACGGAAGTCGCCGTGGACGAATACCGGCTCGGCCGGCGGCGGCAGATGGGCGTGCAGCCAGCGGAAGGCGAGTTCGAACACCGGATGCGGGTCCCGCGTGAGGGTCCGGAAAGTGGTCTCGACACGCTCGAGCGCGGCTTCAGCGGGGGTCTTGCCTGCTTCGGGGCGAGGAAGCGCCTGGAGGGCCGGGTACTTCGACGCGTCGACGCGGTGGATACGGGCGACGCTCTGGGCGAGCTGGCCGGGGAGCACCTCGCGTGCATGCGCGTACTGCTCCCCGCGGATGAGGCGCGCGCCGAGGGTCTCGCCCTCGACGCGGCGCATGGTCATGAACTTCACCCCGAAGGTCTCGGTGTCGCCGTCCCAGAGCGGTTCGGGGGCGATGACGCCGTTGTCCCAGGCGGCCTTGATGATCCAGTACTCCAGTTCACGGCCGGGGCTGGAAGGAACGTCCTTGACGGGGTCGGCGCGGAGGATTCCCTCGATGACCTCCGTCCCGTCGCCGTGGTCGATGTGGGCATCCCACGACCACGTCTCGCGCGAAGCGCCGCCCGAGAGGCGGGCGGCGTTCTCGATGCGGACGGACGTCGCGCCAGTGTTGCGCTGAATGAAGGCACTGAGCCCCTGTTCGAGCTCCTGTTTCTCCATGCGTTACTCGACCTGGTCGAGGTACTCGCTAAGGCCGTAGCCCACGCGGTCACCGTCGAGCACGTATTCGGTCATACCCTCGCCGATGTGCGTGAACTGGCCCGCACGCCGGTTCCGGAGCGGAATGAAGCCCTTCACGCTGCCTTCGACGACGTGCTCGTCGCCGTTTTCGAGTTTCACCCGGGCGGTGAGGGCCTTGTGGTAGTTGGTGTTGCCTTCGTACTCGGTGTCGATGGAGACGTCGGTGATCTTGAGGATGGTGTCGGGCCCCTTGTGGAAGACGCCGCCAACTCGGTCGCCAACGACAGAGATAACCATCCCAAGGTCGTCGCCGAAGTTGCCGGTGATCCAGCGGTAGTCAGCGATGGACTGCCAGTAGCGTGGTCCCCAGGAGTGGTCGCGGAGGCCGTGGCCGGTGATCTCGAGGACTTCGCCATCGTCGACCTGGAGCGTGCCGGTGACGCGCATGTGCTGTTCGTAGTGGGCACGAGCGAAATCGTTTCCGGATTTCTCGTCGGCGACGTGGCCGTAGATCGGGCCGACGCCCTCGTGTACGAGGTCGAGCTTGATCTTGCTGTGGGGATTCTCCTTGAAGGCGACGCTGGGCTCGCGCATCTCGATGGGATCCTTCAGGTTCACTACGGAGCCTGCGTAGGTGGTGCGCAGCTTTTCGCCGGGGGTGATGACCTCGACTTTCATTCCGCCTGCGTCCCAGGCGTCGTTGTTGGAGATCTGGGGGCGCTTGTAGTTGAAGAGGGCGGAGCCGTCGGGGAGGTACACGATGACGGTCATCTCGGCATAGCCTTCGTTGGCGCGATTACCGATGCGGAGGAAGCCGCCCATCTGGTGCTCGCGGTCGAAGAAGTTGAAGTAGACGGATTCGTTGAAGTTCTCTTCAGGGCCGAGCGGGTGGGTATAGTCGTCTTCAGGCTTGACGTTGCCGACGATGGTGACCATTGCGCAGTCTTCCTTTCGTGATTGAACGCGTGCGAATGATTCTACTTGACGGGCACCGGGGATGCTGGAGGTAGCGGATGGAGTTGGCGAAGCAACATCTTGACGTGGGGCTGTTCACGAATCGATTGGAGGCGATGCTGCGGTTCTGGCAACTCGAAGTGGGGTTGCCATTTCAGGAGCTGCTCCCGACGGGCGGGGGGAACCAGCAGCATCGGCATGGGATGAACGGCTCGGTACTGAAGCTGAATCACTCAAGGGACGTGCTGCCAGCGAACGGGCCAAGTGGCATTGCCGAACTCATCATCGCGACGCCCGGTACGTTCTATCACCTGGCGGACCCGGATGGGAACCGGGTGCGTCTGGTGCCCCCCGGGATGCATGGCATTGAGGGAATCGCGGTGCGGCTGCGCGTCCGGTCGCTCGAGGCTTCGGCGCGGTATTACGGGGAGGCGTTGGGGTTCGAGCCGCTGGGTGAGGGCCGGTTCCGGTGCGGCACGAGCCAGGTCTGGCTCGAAGAGGACGTCTCGCAGCCCCCAACCGGCGAGCTACGCGGACCCGGGTACCGGTACCTAACCGTGCAGGTGTGGGATGTGGATGCGGAGCACGCGGGTGTGCTGGCGCGCGGAGGGACCGAGGGCGCGCCGCCCAGCACCCTCGGCGAGACGGCCCGGATTTCGTTCGTGCGCGACCACGACGGGAACTGGCTGGAGATTTCGCAGCGGACGTCGCTTACGGGTGCGCTCGGAGCGGAGGACGCGTAGCGCGCGCTGGAAGGATGGGCGGACGATTCCGCGCAAGGGCATGGGTGCGATGGCAGCTCCAGTTTGCGCGGCCTCACCGGAGCACAGAGGATGGGGCGATGACCAGTTGGACCGCTTCACGGCCGTTGCGCGCCGTCCTCATCGTCGATACCGCGTTCGAGTTCCTCGTCGGCCTGCTGCTGTTGGTGTTCCGGGATGAGTTCGCGGATGGTCTCGATGTAGCCTCGGGGGCCGTCGCCGTGGCGGCGGTGGTCTTCCTCGGCGCCGGCGTGGCTTTGCTCGGGATCCTCTTTCGACCGACAACGGGGCTGGTGCGACTGGTGGCCCTTTTGAACATAGCGGCGGGGCTGGCTCTCTGGCTCGTGCTGGCGCTCCGCTGGGGCAGCTTCGAGGCGGATTCTCGCTGGTTCACGACGGCGGTGGCGAACACGTTCCTCGCACTCGGTGCGCTCGAGTGGCTGGGAATACGCCGGGCGTAGCAGCGCAGCACTTCTCCAGTGCGACCCCGGGTTGCGCTACTGGTCGACGGGACCGAGGGTGCGAAGGTAGTTCACGACGTGCCAGATCTGCTCTTCGGTGAGGGAACCGTCGCCTTCGCCCCAGGCACGCATGGCCGACCCGGGTACGCCGTCGTCGATGAAGGCGAAGATCTGCCCGTCGGGGTGCTGGGGCACATGGACGGTGAGGTCGAGGGGGTACGGGTTGAGGTTGAGGCCTTCCGGCGGAACCCCGTTCGGCCCGTGGCAGACGGCGCAATCTTGCTGGTAGAGCTCACGGCCGATGGCGATTGAGTTCTGGTCAGGGAAGATCGGGTTCTTGACGTTGGCTACTTCCCCGTGGGAGTGAATGCCGAAGAGAAGCAGCGCACCGATCCCGAAGCAGGCAGCGGTGGCCCCGTTCCCCACCCAGCCGATTCGCTTCCCGATCCGCCAGAGGTGGCTCTTGAAGAGTGCCAATCCGAGACCGGCGATGACTGCCACCAGGCCACCGAACTGGTTCCAATCGAGCCCGGGCGCGGGGTTATCCCAGGCACCGCCAATCCGCACCTGGTTCACGGCTGCGCCCGCAGGCCGGACATCGAAGAACGACTTCATGTCGTCCGCGTTGCTGCGACGAATCTCGACTTCCACTCGCCAGCGGCCTTCGAGTGTGAGGTACGGACCCTGGCCGACGAAGGCACCCTCTCCCGAGGAGGCCAGGACCAGGCGTGCCGGGCCGACCGTCTCGTCCTCCAGGTACCGGAAGGTCAGGCGCACGGCCTGGGCATCGGCGGCAGGCGCGCCGTCGCGCTCGACCTGGACGCGGTAGGTGTTCACGCCAGTGCGGTTCGGGTCGATGTCCAGCGCGACCTGGTACTCGTTGACCGCCGTCGTTTCGTTGAAGGGCTCGGCGTCCGGGAGGTCGATGATGCCCTTGGCAACCGTGCTCTGGGTGAGCACCGCGGCGGCGGCGAAGACGGCGAGCCCCAGCAGTGCTTCGCCCGTGACGGTGGCGATAAACGGACGAGGGTTGGAGCCGCGCGCCAGCAGGCGATCCTTGCCCCAGCGCGCGTTGTAGAGGGCTACCACAAGGAGGAGGGCCATGAGCCCGAGCTTGACGAGTAGCGTGACGCCGTAGCGTGTGTCGATGAGCTTCTGCCAGCGGTCGATTTCGATAAAGGCACTGAGGATGCCCGTGCCCACCAGCACGAAGACGGCGACGGAAGCGAGGAGCGAGAAACGGGGCATGACGTCGCGGTAATTCCCGCCGCGGAGTGCAGTTCGCGCCACGACGGCAACCCCGATGACGGCCCCAATCCAGACGACAGCGGCAACACCGTGGACGAAGTCGAGGCCTTGTGCCCAGGCGTTGCCGGTACTCGCGGCAGCGTGGCTGGTGGCCGTGTAGCCCCAGAGGTAGACAGCCACGCCAAGCAAGACGCCGAGCGGTGCAACCCGTTTCGCTTCAGAGAGGAAGGTGGTGAGTACGGCGATGAAGAGCACGGCGCCGAAGCGTGCGATCCAGTAGTTCCCGGCGCGCGTTTCGACAAGGAGATCGCCGAACGAGCGGCCGGCATAGGTGTCGCGGATCAGCTCCAGGTTCAGCAACGTCGCCACGCCAAGAACGCCGACGCCGAGCACAACGGTGGCGGTAAGGGCACGACGGGTCGCGTCGCTGGTCACCGCCCCAAGCAGGACCAGGAGTACGGGCCCGGCAGCGAGCAGGAGCCCGAAGAGCGAGAGTGCCCGCACCGCCACGCCATCCGCCTGCGGTGGGGCGTCCGGGTCGGAGCCGAGACCGCTCACCGCGTTCACATCGTCGGGTACGGTCCCGTCTGGCTGCAGCACCGTGAACGGATATGCACCGCGGAGCGCGTGGCCATCGATGGTTGAGACGTTCGACCAGAGCACGTTGTAGATGCCAGGAGGCAGTTGCTGGAGTTGGGCGCGCATGGTGAGGCGGTCCGGTGAGAAGGACAGCCCTTTGAGTTCGAGTTCGCGGCCGCTGGAGTCGAGCAGGCGGATAGTGCTGCTGTCCTGGGCGAGGGGTTCGCTGAAGACGAGGGTAATCTCCCCTGGCGGACGTTGCAGGAAGGCGTTTTCTGCCGGTTCGGCGCTGACGAGGGCCGCATGAGCATCTGCCGAGTCGGCGCGAAGGATGAGCATGCCGGCCACGGTGAGCAGCAGGGTGACCCAGAGGAGGGACTTCATTCTTTCTTTTGGACCAGGAGGTAGGTGGTCCCACTCCCTAGTACGAGGCAACCAACGGCGACGGCCGTCACAAGAACCCAGGATGTCCCGTCACCGCCACCACCTACGTCAACGTTCTGGACTGGCGCCGGCTGCTCCTCCGGTTCTTCGGCCGGCACCGTGGGGAGGTTCTCGCGGAGGTTCACCTGGCCAGCTTCAGGCGCAGCCTCGGGATCGACGGTGAAGGTGTATTCGCCACGGGCGGGGTCGCCGTCTTCGGCACTCAGGGTCTTCCACCGGACGGTGTACACACCGGGGGCCAGGCCCGAGGGGAGCGGCACCGAGAGTTTGCGGCGGTTTGCGTTGTCGATAACGGCCGCGACGGACGTCACTTCCTCGCCGGCTTCGTTGAAGACATCGATGTCGTTGGCGCCTTCGCGGCGGGCCATCTCCTGCGACATTTCGATTTCGACCTGGGTAGGCGGCTCGGTGAGCACAGCTTCGGAGCCGGGGGCCACGATGGCGGGCTCGGCGTGTGCAAAGACCGTGGCGACCGCGAGGAAGGGGAGTAGCAGTGCGCTCAGAAGCGCGAGAGGGTAGAGACGCATTGCACCACGAGTCTAGCTCCTTCCCAAAACGACGGATAGCGGAGACGCACCGGGCGTTGACCGGGCGGCAGTCCCGGCCCGGCAGGGTGAGGGCGCAATTCTTGACCGAAGGATGGCGTGCTGTGAAGGTCCTTTGCGGCGGGGAGACGGACGGATGTGATGAAGCAGGCAGTCGCGGCGGCGGCGGTGTTCGTGACGGGTGCGGGACTTTTCGGGGCAGCGGTTGTCCTCGGTGCGAGGGAGGCGGAGGCGCTGGCACCCTGTGAGGTACACCAGAACACCGGGGAGGAACTGGAGTTTCTGAACCTGCTCCAGTCCTGGCGGGACCGGAACATCCCCGGCTCACACGGCCTGTCAGTATCTGCCTCCTTGAACGCGGCAGCCGCGGGGTATGCGCGATTCGTGGCGGACACGCCGAATGCGAGCGGACACTATGCGGACGGGGGAGCCGAGGGCCGGGCCTGGTCCGATCGCGCCATTCAATGCGGCTACCCTCCAGGTCTTGCTGGCGGTGGCGAAGGTATTGCCGTTTTGGAATCGGCCTCACCCGTGTCGTTGGGCGCACAGGAAGCGCTCGCCATCATGGAGGCCCACCGGGGCAGCGGGATCTGGGTTCCATCCAACATCGGCGTTGATGTCCGCTGCGTGGGCATGGCGAAAGCAGCTTCGAGCGACGGACGGAAGGTCGTCTGGGTGACGTTGGTGTTCGCGGGAGGCACGCCCTGTCCCAGCGAGGTGGACAGCACGCCTACGGATCCCGCCACACAGACGGTCACATCTACCCCGACGCGCACACCTTCGCCGACGCCAACGGCGCCACCATCGGACTCCTACACAGTGGCACTGCCGCTGCTGGGGTGCGATTCCTGCGGTGGCGACTGAAGCCGGTCCGAAGGTGCGCCGGACACACGGGGTTCGACAGAAGAACGCAACAGGACCGTGCTGGCACGGCGAGGCCAGCGAGACAGGGAACGAGCAAGTCCGTGCGGGCTGGGGGCGACCCGCATATGCGGGCTAGAACATATCGAAAAGCTTGAAGCCGTTCGAATCGCCAATGGCGGTGCCGAGCGCACGCAGGGAGGCGATCGCTACGAGCGCGATGAAGGCCAGGATGAGCCCATACTCGGCGAGGCCCTGGCCGGATTCCTCGCGAGTGTCGGCGGAGGCAGGGGGTGGAGAGTGGTCGTCGGCGGCCATGATGTGCCCTCGTTTGCAGAGTTTTTACGCTGTGTTTGCAATCGGCGGTGTTGCAGCGGTTCAACCGGTGGCCACGGGAACGGTTGTGTGACGCGCCAGTGGCCGGGCGACGATCCCGGCCGCTGGCGGGTGGCGTGGGACGGAAGCAGTATTGGCGCATGGACGAACTGGAGTCGGCACGCTTTCGTATCTACGCGCTGGAAGACGGTGCGATCCGGGCGCAGGCGCTCGCGTTCTGCCTAAGGATTGGGCTGTTCGACCGGCTGGAAGAGGGAGCGCTCGACAGCGGGGAGATCGGTGACGCCTTCGACCTGTCGCCGCGGGTGGTGCCTTCGCTGCTGGCCTTCCTGGCAAGCCAGGGACCCATCGAACGGGGGTTGGATGGCAGGTTCGGCAACACGCAGGCTGCTTCCGTGTTCCTGGTGCGGACGAGCCCTCGCTATGTGGGGGGCCGCGGGCTCTTGTTCCAGGGGTTCTACGACGCAATTGCGCACCTGCCCGAATCGTTAGCGACGGGCAAGCCGTGGACGCCGGCGGGACAGCACGACATGTTCGGGGGATTCGGGCCGGAAGAGCAGGCGTGGTTCGCAGAGGGGATGTTTGCGAACGCGGTTCATGGTGCGCGGTGGCTGCTCGAACAGGTGGATTTCCGGAGCGGGCGGCGTTTGCTCGACGTGGGCGGAAGCACGGGCGGCTACACGCTGAGCATCCTGGAGGCGGTGCCGGCGCTGCAGGCGACGATTTTCGACCTGCCTGCAGTGCGGGACCTGGCGGAACAGCGGATCCGAGCGTCGGCGGCTTCGGACCGGGTTTCGTTCGTTCCAGGCTCGTTCTTTACCGATCCACTGCCAAAAGGTCATGACATGTTGTTACTTTCCAGCGTGCTTCATGACTGGGGAGACGGGGACTGTGAGCGCATCCTGAAGCGCTGTTTCGAAGCATTGGAGCCAGGCGGAACTGTTGTTGTCACAGAGCCGATGTTGCGGGAGGACTACAGCGGGCCGGACCACCCGGCGGCCAGCGGGCTCACGATGGTCGTGCTCGGAGGGGAGAATCGGATGCCAAATCGAATCTGTGAGCTGCTGGAATCGGCGGGATTCGGCGCCTGTTGGCAGTCGGAGGTGGGGGCGCAGAACAGCGTGGTGACGGGGAAAAAGCCGGGGTAGTCTTGCGCACTGGCGAGGGGCGTGCGACTGTAGGATTTGTACGAACGAAGGAGAGAAAAGCGAGGCTCGGCGGTGCGCCGCCGATTGTGAAGAGGGTATAGTCTCGTTATAGTTAACTAATCCCCCTTGTGGTGGAAGAAGGTACGCGTGGTATACTCCCGCGCGACCCAATTGGGGGGCCGCTAGCTCAACTGGCAGAGCAGCTGACTCTTAATCAGCCGGTTGAAGGTTCGAGTCCTTCGCGGCTCACCATTCCCAGTTCGGGGTCCGGGCGCCTTCGGGCGTCCGAGGCACTTGTGGGGAAGTGTCGGAACTGGCAGACGAGCATGACTTAGGATCATGTGCCGCAAGGCGTAGGAGTTCGAGTCTCCTCTTCCCCATGAACTCGATAGTCAGGGAGGCGCTCCCGGCGGAAGCCGCTTGCTCCAGGGGAACCATGGAGCATAGGAAGGAGAAGGGATGGCACTACTCGAGGTCAAAGACCTGCGGACCTACTTCTACACCCAGGAGGGGACCGTCAAAGCGGTCGACGGAACCTCGTACGTGGTGAACGAGGGGGAGACGCTCGGACTCGTGGGGGAATCGGGCTGCGGAAAGAGTGTGTCCGCGCTTTCGATCCTTCGGTTGATTCCTCAGCCACCTGGAAAGATCGTCTCGGGCGAGATCATCTTCCAGGGCAGGGACATCCTGAAGCTCGATGAGGACGAGCTTCGGAAGATTCGCGGTAACGAGATCGCGATGGTGTTCCAGGAGCCGATGACGTCGCTGAACCCGGTGCTCACCATTGGGCGACAGATGACCGAGGCGCTGGAGCTTCATATGGACCTGCACGGGAAGGCGGCGCGTGACCGTGCGGCGGAGCTCCTGGAGATGGTCGGCATTCCGGAGGCGCGGGGACGGCTCGACGATTACCCGCACCAGTTCTCGGGAGGCATGCGCCAGCGCGTGATGATCGCGATGGCGATGAGCTGCAACCCGAAGCTGCTGCTGGCAGACGAACCGACGACGGCGCTCGACGTGACGATCCAGGCGCAGATCCTGGAAGTCATGAACCGGTTGAGCCAGGAGTTCGGGACGGCGGTGATCATCATCACGCACAACCTCGGCGTCGTGGCGCGTTACGCCGACCGGGTGAACGTGATGTACGCAGGGAAGGTGATCGAGACGGCCTCGGCCGAGGAGCTCTACGAGAACCCGAAGCACCCGTACACGGTGGGCCTGCTGAACTCGGTCCCGCGGCTCGACGAGACGCGCAAGGAGAAGCTGGTGCCGATTGAGGGGCTTCCGCCAGACCTGGCGCACCTTCCTGAAGGCTGCTCCTTCTACCCACGCTGTTCGTGGCGGCAGGACCGCTGCAAAGAGGAATACCCGCCCTTCAAGCTGGTGGCCGACAACCATTATGCTGCCTGCTGGGAATCGGAGCGCGTGCGCAGGGAGGTCACCGTTGGTGCAGCAAGCTAGCCCTTCTACCCGCCAGAGCGTTGGTACCGTCGGCGAGGGCCTGGTCGACGTTAAG
>JALOAP010000088.1 GCA_023228745.1 Dehalococcoidia bacterium
CGAGCGGCCCTTCGAGCCCCGCTTCGTCGGTCATGCCAGCCAGGTCGACGCTCGCACGGTCGCCCATGAACAGCGTCTCCACGATTGGCCCGGCCGTCCCGCGCGCACCGAGGTGGATGTGCGCCATCGTGAGCGTCTGGCCGTTCCCCTGGGCCACCAGCCGCCACGTCAGTGTGTTCCCGTCGAGCCGGAACTGGAACTGGCCGGTCGCGTCGCTCACCGCAGGCGGCACCTCTTCGTTCCCGCTCAGCGTCACGGTCGTTGCACCCGCGATCGGCGTCGTCGTAGCGGTCGCAGTCGTCGTTGCCGTCGTTGTCGTTGTGGCCGTCGCGGTCGTTGGCGAAACCGTGGCCGTCCCGGTCTGCGTCTGCGGCGTCTCCGGCTGGACCACCACCGTGCCCATCATGTTCGGGTGGACCGAGCAGATGTACTGGTAGGTGCCGGGCGCGTCGAACGTGTGGGCAAAGGTCTCGCCCGGGTTCACCAGGCCGCTATCGAACGCCCCCGATGGCTCGGTCGACGTCGCCGTGTGCACGATATCGCCGTTGTTCGTCCACGTCACCGTGTCGCCGACGTTGATCGTCACGTTCGCGGGTTCAAAGGCGAATTCGACCATCGACACCGCCTGGTCCTCGGCGCGCGCACCCCGGGTAAGGAGCAGTGCCCCGACCCCGGCGATAGCAAGTGCAAGGACCAGTCCGGTCGCTCCCCGCAGGACTCGCCGCTGTTCTATCCCTCTCAATCCTTTCCCTCCGGTACATGTCACGAGTCGGGTCACTCGACTGGCTTATACGGAAGGAACAGCGCTTCCAGATGCGGTGCACGTATTCGATACGGCTTCGCAAGCAGGGCAGCTACCAGTCGCCAGCCACAACCCACCAGCCACTCATCCCGCTCATCCCCCGCGCACGGAGAAAGGGAGTGTGGGCAAAGCCAAGGCAAATAATCCCCCTCTCCGCCGCAGCAGAAGAGGGGGTTGAGGGTGAGGGTACGGCGGGAGAGGTGAGGGCCGGACGAGCGGTTTGCGGCCTGACGGTGCTCACTCGTCGGTGGGCAGCGCGAAGCCAAACTCGGTGCCACCGCCCTCCCGCTTCGCCGCCCAGATGCGACCGCCCTGGGCGTCCAGCAGGCGCTTGCAGACCGCCAGGCCAAGGCCCGCGCCGGCTGCCGTCGCCGCTGTGCGCGCCGACCGGAAGAACGGCCGGAAGATATAGTCGATCTCGTCGTCGGTGATGCCCACGCCACGGTCGAACACGCGCACTTCCACGACGCCATTCCCGGCGCGCACCGTCACGTCGATCAGTGCGTTCGAAGGGCTGTACTTCTCGGCATTGCTCAGCAGGTTCGCCAGCACCTGGTCGAAATACGTGGGCGAAGCCTCCACCGGGCTCACGTCCTCGTCGATGTCCATGCGCACCTCGCGCGAAGGGTGCCGCGCGCAGTGCGCCTTCACGATGTGCGGGATCACGCGCTGCACCAGCAGCGGCTCCGTCGCGACTTCGCCGCGCCCTTCGATTCCCGCCAACACGAGCATGTTCTCGACCAGCCGCTGGAGCCGCTGTGCCTCGCCCCGGATGTCGTCGAGCGAGCCTGCGCGCGCCTCGGGGTCCATCCGGTCCCAGTGCCGCAACAAGATCTGGGCGTTCCCCAGGATGCCAGTGAGCGGCGTCCGCAGCTCATGCGACACGAGCCCGAGGAACTCGTCCTTCAAGGCGTTCGCCCGCTCCAGCGCCTCCTGTGCCTGCTTCACCTGGTCGATATCGACCGAGACCACGAGCCACGATGTCACCACACCGTCGGCATCGACGATCGGGACCCGCTCCGAAAGATGCCAGCGATAGGTATCGTCCGCACCGCGCAACCGGAACTCGAAGGCGCCCTGCTCGCCAGTGGCAACCGCCCGGTCCCACCCCTTCCGGACCTCATGCCAGTCATCCGGGTGGACCTTCTCGAGCCACTCGAAGGGGAGGGTGTCGCTCACGCCCATGCCGGTGTATCGCTGGAGCGTGCGATTACGGAAGATGGTGCGGCCCTCGGGATCGATCAGCGACACGTTCGTCGGTGTCGCCTCCACGAGCATCCGGTACCGCTCTTCGCTCGCGGCCAGCTGCGCCGCAGTCTCCTGTGTCCGTGCGAAGAGGCGCGCATTCGCCATGGCGAGCGCCGCCTGGTCCGCGATCTCCTCCGCGAGGGAAGCCTGGTCTGGCCCGAGCGGGCGCGCCTCGTCTGTGTTCACGAAGGTGATCGCCCCGAGGACGTTCCCATGCGCGCGAAGCGGCAGGATCATGAAGCCAGCCACCTTCGCCCCCTCCGCATGGCGGCGCGCCTCCTCGTCGTCCCCGAGCAGTGCTTCCAACGCCCCTTCCGGCTCGAAAACCACTTCCGGCTTGCCAGAGCGAAGCACCCGCGCGACCGGATTGTCGGTCCCCGTACGCGGCCCGATCTCCATCGCCATCGCGACGAATTCGGCCTGCCCCGGGTCGGCGTGCGCAGCCGCCACACGCTGCGCACTCCCGTCCTCGGCCAGGACGTCGACGAGGCAGAAGTCCCCGAGGTTTGGCACGGCACAGGCGGCGACCCGCTCCAGCGTCTCGCGCAGGTCGAGCGACATCGCCAGTTGGCGGCCCACCTCCGCGAGCAACTGCTCCCGCTCGGCCGCCAGCTTCTGGTCGTGAATGTCGGTTGCGTGGCCAATCCAGCCACGCAATGTGCCCGACGGGTCGCGCAGGGGCTCGGCGCGCTCCAGGTGCCAACGGTAGACGCCGTCGGCGCGGCGCAACCGGTACTCCACATCGACCGGGCCACCCGTCTCGACCGCCATATCCCAGACCGCATCCACCTGCGGGACATCGTCCGGGTGGAGCGATCGCTTCCAACCATCATTCACGTCGTCGCCCGGGGCGTTGCCCGTATAGGTGAGCCAGCCCTGGTTCACGTAGTCACAATCGGCCATGGCATCGACGGTGAAGACAGCCAGCGGGATCGTCTCCGTGAGCGTGCGATAGCGGTCCTCGCTCAGGCGCAGCGCCTCGCGCGCCGCCTCCTGTTCGGTCACATCCACGAATGTCACGATGCCCGCCACGATGTTCCCGCTCTCGTCGTGGATGGGCGAAGCGCTCAGCGAAAGCATGCCCAGCTCGTTGTCGCCGCGGTCGAACGTGTGGATCTCGTCGCGCACAACTTCCCCATGCAGCGCGCGGGTTATCGGCCACCGGTCGGGAGGCAAAACCTCAGCGCCATGCAAGGTGCGGCGCCAGCGCGACATCGTGTCGAGGTAGTTTTCCCCGCGCGCGGCGTAGGGCAGGATCTGGGCCCCGCGACGGTTACTGAAGACCACTTCGCCCGTGGCCGCATCGACGATGACGACGCCCGCAGGCATCTGTTCGAACACCGTCTCCAGCCGGATACGCGCCCCCTCGACCTCCTCCAACAGCAGCGATTTCTCGATGGTGGTGGCGGCGAAGCGCGCAAGTTGCTCCACGATCGCCTCATCCGTCTCGTCGAATTCGCCCTCCGAACGGTCCGTGAGCTGAATCAGCCCAAGGTTCCGGCCATCGCTCCCCACGAGTGGCGCGGCCAGCCAGCCTCGCACCTTCGCCGGCCCAACCTTGTGCCGGGCGAAGGCCAGGTGGTGCTCCGTCTCGGCGCGCGTCATCCGCACGGACTTATCCTCGGCACGCACGAGCTCCACCACTTCCTCGTCGACCGCAAGCGCCTCCCACGGTTCCCGGCTGGCTTCCCGGTCGGCGAGCGAAATTGCGCTGGTGGCGTGCGCCCAGTCTCCGTCCTGGGCCACGGTGGTAATGGCGGCGTTGGCGCCGATCATGATGCGGGCGCGCTTGGTGAGCCCTGCGAGCACATGCCCAACCGCCTCGCGACTGTTGATCGCCGTCGCTGCTTCAGCGAGCGCCCGGAGCTGGCCCGTGTGCCGCTGGAGACGCTCTTCCGCCAGCTTGCGGTCGTGGATGTCCACCGCTACACCGGTCCAAAAGCGAACGTCGCCGCGGTGGCCGCGAACGGGCACAACCTGAAGCCAGTGCCAGCGGTATTCGCCGTCGTACCGGCGGATGCGCACCTCCACCCGCTGCTCCGTCTCCGAGGCGGGGGGCCGGCGCACGGCTGCCGCCCGCTCACGGTCATCGGGGTGGAGGAGTGCGAGATTCGACTTCATCTCGTGCAGCTCTTCCGGCGGGAGCCCGGTGTATTCGCTCCAGCGCTTGCTCAAATAGCGCAGCTCGGTGTCGGCGCCCGTGATCGAAACGAGCACCGGCAGCGCGTCGCCAAGCTGCCGGAACACATCTTCGCTCCGCTGGAGCGCCTCCTCCGCGACCTTTCGGTCGTGGATGTCCACGGCGGTACAGACCCACGTCGTCTCCTCCACCGGGTTAGCAACCCGGTTGACACGGCCGAGGTGCCACCGGTATTGGCCATCGGCGCGGCGCAATCGCACTTCCGCGGTCCAGCTCTCGCCGACTTCGGTCATCGAAGCCGGGAACCCTGCTGCGTCGTCCGGGTACACCAGCTGCATCCAGCCGTAGCCAAGGAACTCCTCCGCGGAAAGGCCGCTGTATTCGAGGTAGGCGCCGTTACACCAGAGCGCCCGCCCGTCCTCCGCCGTCTCCATCACCAGCGCCGCGACCGTTTCGCCGAGCGAGCGGTAGCGTTGCTCGCTGCGCTCCACCGCTTCCTCCGCGCGCTTGCGATCGTCGATATCGACCGCGGTTCCAACCCAGCGGACGATCGCGCCAGTTTCGTCCCGCTCAGCGACATGCCGCGCGAGGTGCCAACGGTAGACCCCATCGGCCCGGCGCAGGCGGAACTCGGATTCCCAGCTATCCCCGCCGAGCGCCGGGTCGCCGCGCGCCACGCGCGTGGCGAGCGGCAGATCGTCCGGGTGGAGCGCCGCCCGCCAGCCACCTGCCATGGACATTGCCTCTTCCAGGCCGGTGTACTCAAACCACCGCTCGTTGAACCGCACGGGCGTCCCGTCCGGGGCGATTTCGACCACGAGCGCGGGCATGGCGTCGACCCGCGGCCACGGAGTACGTCCAGTCGCTGCCGGTTCGGGGCCGGCGGGCAGCGCCCGGCCAGGGGTCCTCGCGGCCAGCGGCGAAACCTCGCGCAGCGCCAACCCAAAGCCATCCGCCCCTTCGAGCCGGTAACAGGTGGCTTCGAAGCGCCGCCCGGTCAGCTCGTCCTCTGTGCTCACCTCGATCGGCGGGGCGGGCTCCGGCCCGGTGAGCGCCGCGAACGCCCCTCGCAGCGCAAGGTCCCACGGCCCTCCCAGTGCCTCGGCCACGGCCTTGCCCCGAAACCCATCCGGCTCCTGCCCAAAGGTCGCCGCGAAGGCGCGGTTGACGCGCAAAAACCGCTCGTCCGCACCCAGCAGGGCAAGCGGGCACGGAGCCCCAAGGAGGAGTGCATCGACCAGTTCCGGGGAAGTTGAGGGCGACGAGGGGCGACCCCCGCTGGCCTGGCCGCCCGATGCTTTCTTTCCAGGTGCCATTGCTGGAGAACTCCGCGACCTGTCCTCGCTCATGCTCCGGGGCGGCTCACGATCGGACCACGCTGCACGCTTCGCCGATATAGCGAAATGATTGCCATAAGGAGACCGAGTGTATAGCCAGAAACGACGAGGGTTCGCCTCGCGAGATTGCATCTATGTTACAAACGCATCGCACTCAATCTGGATGCACGTCACCCAACCGCTACTGTGGCTCGCCCCCCTCCTCGCTCGCCCGGTGCGAAGCAGGGTCATATTCGAACTGCGCCTCGGTCGCGTGTAGCCGGTAGTGCTTCCCCTCCGACATCTCCTCCTCGCGCTTCTGCCGATGCCTCCCGGGTTCGTCGCCCGCCTCTTCCTGCGTGGGCGTCGCCTGTTCGTCCCGTTCACGCGGATCAGTCACGTCGATCCTCCTCCAGTCGTCGCCCAAGGATGGCCCGGCGGCACACACCTCCGAATAAGCCACCATCCAGCAGGCTTGCGGCTCTCTCGCGGCTGTCTCCTGTGAGTAGAATCACGCAAACACGGAGGTGTGCCATGAAGGCTGCGGTGTATTACGAAACGGGCGGGCCGGAAGTCCTGCGTTACGAAGAAGTGCCCGACCCCGAGCTGCGGCCGCGCGGCATCATCATCGAAGTCAAGGCGATCGGCATCCAGGGCGGCGATACGCTCCACCGGAGCCGGGGGGTGCTCGCGTCGGTCCCCCACATCGTCGGCTACCAGGCCGCAGGCACCGTGCGCGACGTGGGCGAAGGTGTGACGCAGTTCAAGGTAGGCCAGCCCGTCGTCGCCACCATGAGCAACGGCTCCCACGCCGAGCTCGTCTCGGTCGCTGCGCGCGCTGCCTACGCCATCCCCAACGGCCTCACGATCGAGCAGGCCGCCGCCATCCCAATCGAATTCGGTACCGCCGCTGACTGCCTCTTCGAATTCGGCAAACTGAAGGCCGAAGAGACCGTGCTCATCCATGCCGGAGCGAGCGGCGTCGGACTCGCCGGTGTGCAGCTCGCGAAGCGCGCTGGTGCCACCGTGCTCGCCACCGCCTCCAGCGACGACCGACTCGAACGGCTCAAGGAGTTCGGCCTCGACCACGGCATCAACTACGTGACCGGCGACTGGACGGCCACCGCCCGGGAGCTCACCGAAGGCCGCGGCCCCGACCTCATCGTCGACTCCGTGGGCGGGCCGGTGCTTCAGCAGTCGCTCGAAACGGTCGCCTATCGTGGCCGCGTCGTCAGTGTCGGCCGCGCCGGCCGCGATGATAGCCGCCAGGACACGTGGCCGCTCGTCTCCAAGAACGCATCACTCATCGGCGTGCTCCTCGGCGCGGAGATGGCCGTGAACAGCGGCCGCACCCGCCAGATGATCGAACGGCTGCTCCGGGAAGCCGCCGCGGGCCAACTGCGCATGGCGATCGACCGCACCTTCCCCCTGCGCGAAGCCGCGGAAGCGCACCGCTACATCGAGAGCCGCCAGGCGTTCGGCCGCGTCCTCATGACACCCTAGCGATTTTCGATTCACGATTCGCGATTCATTTTGCCGCCCGTCGGTGGCCATCGCCCCGGCGCTACCGGCCGCCAGCCGCGCTTCTTGGAGCTGGTTGGGGACGCAAGGACCATCGCCCGAGGAAATCGCGAATCGCGAATCGCCGGACCTACCGGCCACCGCCCTCCCACAGCCCGCAGTGCGTCTCCGTGTCGTCGAGGAAGGGCCCGACGCACTCGCTGCCCTCGCGGATGATGTGCTGGCAGAGGTTCACCAGCCCGCCGCCCGGCCGGTCACCCATTGTCATGCGGAGGAACCGGCACTTCGCCGCGAACCGCGGCGCCTCGGGCGCGTCACTCAGTCGTCGCAGCACTCGCCCAGTCTAGACCGCCAGTCCCCAGCCGCCACCGCACCGGGTGCGGCGCACGTCACCCCACGTGGCACTCACCACCGCGCCCGCTACCCTTATCCCATGGCCGCATCGCTCGATTCGCTCCCCTTCCGTCACGTCCTCCCGCATAGCGCGGCGCTCTCCCCCGCCGGCCGCCTGAGCATCGGCGGCTGCGATGTCCGCGACCTCGCCACGGAGTTCGGTTCGCCACTCTACGTCTTCGACGAAGCCGACTTCCGCGCGACCTGCCAGGAGTTCCGGCGCGAATTCGAACAGCGGTGGCCCAACCTGCGCGTCGCCTACGCGGGCAAGGCGTTCCTCTCTCGCGGCATCGCCCGCATCCTTGCGGAAGAGGGCATCGGCATGGACGTGGTCAGCGGCGGCGAACTGGCGGTCGCCCGCGCGGCCGGGTTCCCAGCGGAAAACCTCTACTTCCACGGCAACAACAAGCTCCCGTCGGAGCTCGCCGCGGCGCTCGACAACGGCGGCATCGGCCGGGTCGTGGTCGACAACTTCTACGAGCTCGAGACGCTGGAACAGCTCGCCGGCGAGCGCGGCGTCACCCAGCCGATCCTGCTGCGCATCTCCCCGAACGTCGACCCCCACACGCACGCGAAGACCACAACCGGCGTGCTCGACAGCAAGTTCGGCTTCGCCGTTGCTACGGGGGACGCTGAACGCGCGGTGAAGCAGGCGATGGAGGCGAAGCACCTCGACCTGCGCGGCCTCCACGTCCACCTCGGCTCGCCGATCTTCGAGACCGAGCCCTACGAGCAGGGGAACGCTGTGGTTGCGGCCTTCGCCTCACAGATGGGCGACATCCACGGGTTCGAGTTCAAGGAGTACAGTCCCGGCGGCGGCTTCGCCCTCGCCTACACCCGCGAGCAGCACCCGCCGAGCATCGCCGAATACGCCGAGACCGTCACCGCGAGCCTGCGCAGGGCGCTCGAACAGCACCACCTGCCCGAGCCCGTCATGCACATCGAGCCCGGCCGCGCCCTCGTCGGCCGCTCGATGGTCGCGCTCTACACTGTGGGTGCGCGCAAGGAGATCCCCGGCGTGCGCACGTATGTCTCGCTCGATGGCGGCATGGCCGATAACATCCGCCCGGCGATCTACGGTTCGAAGTACGAAGCCTTCGCCGCCGAGCGCCCCCTCGCCGAGCCAGAAGAGACCGTGACCCTCGCCGGGAAGTACTGCGAAAGCGGCGACATCCTGGTCAGCGACGCCGAGGTGCCGCGGTTCACGCCGGGCGAACTGGTCGCGCTCCCCGCCAGCGGCGCCTACAACCTCGCGATGAGCTCGAACTACAACCTCGCGCAGCGCCCACCCGTGGTCGCCGTGCAGGACGGCGAAGCACGCCTTTTCGTCCGCCGCGAAACCGTCGACGACCTCCTCGCCCGGGACATGGGGTAATCAGGCGAAGATTTCGTCGGGTGTGAACGAGAACCCGCCAAGAGCCGGGATCACCACCGGCTCGTCGCCCTGCAGCATCTTCGCCGGCGCCCCCGGCTGATAGGGGGTCACCGTCTTCCGCTCGGGATCGACAAGGAGCCCGGCCGCGACGCCCTGGGCCATGGCCCACATCTCACCGCAGCATCTGCCCCCGCTCGCAGCGCCTGCGGCATAAGCCGCAGCGGGCGTAGAATCGGGAGCATGAAGCCGGACCTGCTGGAGATCCTCGTCTGCCCGCTCTGCAAGGGTGACCTCGAGCTCACCACCGACCGTGAGGAAGACGGCGAGATCCTCGCCGGGAGCCTCCGCTGCTCGGGGTGTAACGAGACCTACCCCATCGAAGATGGCATCCCGAATATGCTGCCGCCCGAGCTGCGCGAAGCATGAGCGACCACCATACGCCCGAGTGGCCCGCCAAGCCCGGCGTAGCCGAACCCACGGCCCTCATCCCCGAATGGGCCATGCTCTGGCGCGGCCTGGGCCTCGTCGGCCTCACCATCGCCTTCATCTGGGCCGCCGCGTCGTCGTTCCGCACGAGCTGGCTGCTCGCACCCGTCGGCCTCGTGCTCGGCGCGGGCAGCGTCCTCTCCGCCTGGGCCGCCCTCATCCACCTCACCGGGGGCGAACGCTTCGACGACCACCGCTGGGTGTGAGGCGAGGGGCGGTGCCGCGTGCGGTTCCGAGTTCGGTAGTCGAGGCCCACTGCGGCCTCGGGACCCGCTGACCACGCCCACCAACAGGCAACCCGCCCCGCTC
>JALOAP010000089.1 GCA_023228745.1 Dehalococcoidia bacterium
TAAGCTTGAGCCGATCGAACTCGAAGGTGTCCTCGCCCACGAGCTTTCGCACATCGGCAACTACGACATCCGTGTCATGACCGTGGTCACCGTGCTCGTGGGTGTCGTGGCACTCATCTCCGACCTCGCCCTGCGGGCGTCGTTCCTGGGTGCGGGCTCGCGCCGATCCAATCGAAACAAAGGTGGAGGTGCGGCCGCACTTATCGCGCTCGCGCTGGTCATCATCGGCGCAATCCTCGCGCCGATCATCGCCCAGGTCATCCGGCTCGCTGTCAGCCGCCGCCGCGAATACCTGGCCGATGCCAGCGGCGCGCTGCTCTGTCGCAACCCCGAAGCCCTCGCCCGCGCACTCGAGAAGATTGCCGCAGACACCGAGCCGCTCGAAGCCGCGAACAAGGCCACGGCCCATCTCTACATCTCGAACCCGCTGAAGGAGCACGCCAGCCTGCTCAACAACCTCTTCAGCACTCACCCGCCGATCGAAGACCGCATCCGCCTTCTGCGCAGCATGTAAGGACAGGCCGGACGCGGGCCATGCTTCCCTCAGGACCGCGAGGATGCGCCCGCCGTTCTTCGGCCAGGAACGCGTCCGGCTGGAACCCCATCGCGTCGACCAACAGGAGGCTGAGTCCGTTACCTTTCGTGCCGACCGAGGTGGAACCGGTACTCTAGCATCGTTTCTTCCCCTAGCCCGAGTTGCCAGAACAGCGTCGTCACGTCCCCGTGGTGGCCCCGCTCGTGTAGCAGAAGGTGCAGGATCAGCTCGGCCCGGCTGTACTGCACCGGCGCGCCATCGATATCCACCTCGTGAAGCTGTTGCAGCTCGTCGTCGCTCCAACGGTCGAGCGCCGCCTCGAGTCCTGCGCGAGTTCGCGCCCGCTGCGCGTCGATCTGCCCCCATATTCGGAAATCGCGCCCCGCGGGCTCCGGTAGTGGCTCGGCCGCCAGGTCCACGATTGCAGGTACCCAGCGGTCGTAGGCCAGGATGATGTGTGCCAGGCAGTTGCGAAGGTTCGGCCAGCCGGACCCGGGTGCGGCCGCCACCAGCATCTCGTCCCGCGGGACTGCCTCCCGGATCTGTTCCCACGCCCAGCCGGTGTAGTCGAACAGGTCCCGCAGTGCTGCCCTATTCATCGACGCATTGTAATTGGCGTTCGCGCCCGACGACGCCCAATAACAGAACGGGCGCTTCCCCGTGCGGGAAAGCGCCCGTTGTGACTCCTAGGCACCGGGCCGCAGCCCAGTGCGCGCATTACACCTCGCGGAACTCGCCTTCGACGGTGCCCTCTTCGGCCGGGCCCTCGCCTGGTTCCCCGGCGGGCGGGCCGCCGTCGGCCTGCGCCTGCGCGCCGTAGACCGCTTCACCGATGCGCTGCATCGAAGCCATAAGCTCGTTCAGCGCCGGCTGGATGCGGTCCGCGTCGTCGCTCTCCAGCGCCTCCCGGACGGCCTTCACCTTCTCCTCAACCTCGCTCTTCAGCGAGGCATCGATCTTGTCGGCGTTGTCGCGAAGCGTCTTCTCGGCCTGGTAGGCGGTGGTGTCCGCCTGGTTTTTCAGCTCGATCAGCTCCCGCTTCTTCAGGTCCTCCTCGGCGTGCAGCTCCGCTTCGCGCTGCATCTTCTCGATCTCTTCCTTCGAAAGTCCGCTCGAAGGCTGGATCGTGATCTTCTGTTCGCGACCGGTGCCTTTGTCCTTCGCCGAGACGTTCACGATGCCGTTCGCATCGATGTCGAATGTGACCTCGATCTGAGGGACACCGCGCGGCGCAGGGAGGATCCCGTCGAGAATGAAGCGCCCAAGCGACTTGTTGTCGTTCGACATCGGCCGCTCGCCCTGCAGGATGTGGATCTCCACGCTCGGCTGGTTATCTGCCGCGGTCGAGAACACCTGGCTCTTCGAGGTCGGGATGGTCGTGTTCCGGGTGATGATTGGCGTCATCACTCCGCCCAGCGTCTCGATGCCAAGGGTCAGTGGCGTGACGTCGAGAAGCAGGACGTCCTTGACTTCGCCCTTGAGCACGCCCGCCTGGATCGCCGCGCCGATTGCGACCACCTCGTCGGGGTTCACGCCCTTGTGCGCGTCCTTCCCGAAGAAGTCCGAGACCAGCTTCTGCACCGCCGGCATGCGTGTCTGGCCCCCAACGAGGACCACCTCGTCGACATCGCCCGGCTTCTTCCCGGCGTCGTCGAGCGCCTTTTTCACCGGCTCCAGCGTTGCCTGCAGCAGGTCCCCGACAAGCTGTTCGAGCTTCGCCCGGGTCAGCGTCACGTTCAGGTGCTTCGGGCCGCTCGCGTCGGCCGTGATGAACGGCAGGTTGATCTCGGTCGACTGGGTGCTCGAAAGCTCGATCTTCGCCTTCTCTGCTTCCGCCTTCAGCCGCTGCAGTGCCTGCCGGTCCTGCCGCAGGTCGATGCCCTCGGCCTTCTTGAACTCTTCCACCAGCCAGTCGATCACGTGCTGGTCGAAGTCGTCGCCACCAAGATGGGTGTCGCCGTTCGTGCTCAGGACCTGGAAAGTGCCTTCGCCGATCTCCAGGATGGAGATGTCGAAGGTACCGCCGCCAAGGTCATAGACGGCGATGATCTCGTCTTCCTTCCGGTCGAGCCCGTATGCGAGCGACGCAGCGGTCGGCTCGTTGATGATGCGCAGCACCTCGAGGCCCGCGATTTTCCCGGCGTCCTTCGTTGCCTGCCGCTGCGCGTCGTTGAAGTACGCCGGCACGGTGATGACCGCTTCCGTCACCGCCTCACCGAGGTAGGCCTCCGCGTCCGCCTTCAGCTTCTGCAGGATCATCGCGCTGATTTCCGGCGGGCTGTATTCCTTGCCCCCCATCTCCATGCGCGCGTCGCCGTTCGGCGCCTTCGAAACCCTGTAGGGCACAAGGTTCAGGTCGCGCTTCACTTCCGGGTCATCCGCCTTCCGGCCCATGAAGCGCTTGATGCTGAAGATGGTGTTCTCCGGGTTCGTAACTGCCTGCCGCTTTGCGACCTGCCCCACGAGCCGTTCGCCGGACTTCGTGACCGCCACGATCGACGGCGTCGTCCGCGCACCCTCAGCGTTCGGGATGACGACCGGCTCGCCGCCTTCCATGACGGCGATGCAGCTGTTCGTCGTGCCGAGGTCGATACCGATTACTTTCGCCATTCGTTCAATCTCCCTGCCTGTCTGCGTCTCACGCCGGCAGGCTATTGAGTGTCGAGTTCCTTATCCCTGTTCGCCCTGCCCGACGATCACCATCGAGGGGCGGATGACACGGTCGCCAATGCGGTAACCCTTCTGGGCCACGTGCAGGATTTGCCCCTCCGGGCCGGGTTGCTGAGCGACGGCCTCGTGCAGGGCGGGGTCGAACTGTTCGCCCGCTGCAGGAATCTCGCTCACGCCCATCGCCTCCATCATGTTCCAGAACTTGCGCTGGATGGCGATTACTCCCTGTACCCAGTTGAGCCCTGCAAGGTGCGCATCCACGGCCTCGACGGCCCGCTCCAGGTCGTCGTAGACCGGCAACAGGTTGATGATCAGCGCGGCAGTCGCGAAACGCGAAGTCTCCGCCTTCTCCTGCTCCACGCGCCGCTTGTAGTTGATAAAGTCCGCTGCGCTCCGCTGCCAGTTCTTGTAGTAGCTGTCTGCCTTCTCGCGAAGCTCCTCCAGCGTCGCGTCGCCGCTCGCCGCGTCCTGCCGTTCAGAGCCCGCCTGTGGCGCCCCGGCGTCTCCCTCCGATGCACCCACCGTTTCGGCCTCATCGTCGTCGCGGTTCATGCGGGAAGCCGCCCGCCGGTCTACCGTGCGCTCATCGCTCTCTGCCATTCTCACCTCCAGACCCATTCACGATTCGCGATCGTCCGTCTCTGTCTCGCAACTGTGCGATAGATGTCGCGAACGCGCAGTGAATGTTCGCTATCACCTTCGGGGCCGACGCCCGCTGGCGGGCATCACTCCGCGCTCTCATTCCTCTCCGTAGAACTTCCGCATCAGCTCCGTAAGCACATCGCTCACGTAGCGCACATGCGCCACCGCCTCGCCATAGGCAAGGCGCGTTGGCCCCAGTACTCCGAGCACCCCGCTCGCACCGTTCGGCAGGCCATACCGGGCGATGACGAAGCTCATGTCCTGGTACGGGCCCTCACGGTTCTCGTCTCCAATCACCACCGCCACCTCCGCCTCGCCGACCGCTCCAGTCGGGATGGCCGTGCGAAGGTGCCGCTCGTCGACCGCCTCCAGCGTGTCGAGAATCCGGTCGCTGCCGTCGAATTCCGGCTGCCGCAGGAGTTCTCGCACACCCTCCACCACCGGCTCCTCGATCGCCTCCCGCTGCACCTTCAGCAGCAGCTCTGCCACTGCGGCAACAACGACGCGCTCGACCCCACTGAGCGGTTCGACCGTGTCTTCGAACGGAAGCTCCGAAGCCAGCTTGCCGCCCCACTCCGCGTTCAAGCGGTTGGCCAGCCGCGTCAGTTGTTCCTGGTTCACCGGCGCTGGGAACTCCAGCGTCTGCTGGTGCACCGCCGCGTCGCTCGTCACGACCACAAGCAGCGCCATCGTCTCCGAGAGTTCTACGATCTGGAGCTGCTTGAAGCGAAGGTCCAGCACCTTCGGCTGCGTGACCAGCGCCACGTTCCGCAGTCGCGTCGCCAGCACACTCGCCGCCAGCTGCACCCAGTCCTCGAGCTGCCGCGCGCTCTGGTGGAACTGGTGCAGGATGGTGAACTGCTCGTGCGTCGAAAGGTCCCGCTCCGGCATCAGCGTCCCGACATAGTAGCGGTAGCCTTTGTGCGAAGGGATGCGCCCCGCGGACGTGTGCGGATGCGTGATGAACCCTTCGTCCTCCAGCACCGCCATTTCATTGCGGACGGTCGCGCTCGAAAGGCGGAGGGCATGCCGCTGCACCAGCGCCTGTGAGCCGACGGGCAGGGCGCTATCGACATAATCGTCGATAATAAGAGCGAGGATGCGCGATCGGCGCTCTGACAGCGTCATTATCAACCCTCGCCCCCCATCTTAGCACTCCGATGTCGCGAGTGCTAAGGGCTTTCGCAGGCGGGTATACCGGGTGCGGAAGGAGTTGCGAGCGCGCGGCTCTCCCTTGCCCAGGAGGCTTTCGCTGTCATCCTGGTCGCGTGCAGCCGGGAGACATTGTTACCCATGCTGAAATGTGCCAAGCGGAAGGCACCATGTTGCAGCGAGGAATGACGTTTCGTGCGCCGCCGCACCATGGGATCATACTCATGTCGCAAATGCGCGGTGCTCCGTATCGTGATGCCCTCGATGCCGATGGGCAGCTGTTATACGAGGGGCATGACGTTCCACGCTCCGACGAGCACCCATTCCCAAAGTTGGTCGATCAGTCTCGGTTCTCCGTTCGAGGCCGACCCACCGAGAATGGCAAGTTTGCCGACTGGACCGATCGATTCTTACGCGGTGAGGTGCCGCCTGCTCGCTTTCACGTCTACGAGAAGCTTCGTTCTGGTATTTGGACCTTTCGAGGGCCCTTTCTCCTGAAAGGCTACCGCTATGAGCAGGTGGACGGCAGGCGCGTCTTCCGCTTCCAACTTGCGGCCATCGACGAGATTGGCAACGACGGTGAGATTACCGAGGTGGTGCCTCTGGAAGAGCTGCAATCCCGTCAAATCCCAACGTCGGTGAAGCAAGAGGTCTACAAGCGAGATAAAGGGCGCTGCGTCCTCTGCGGCTCTCGAGACCAGCTCCATTTCGACCACGACCTCCCCTTTTCGAAGGGTGGTGCGAGCGCCACTCCTGCAAATGTCCGACTGCTCTGCGCTCGCCACAACCTTTCCAAGGGCGCGAAAATCGAGTAGACCGAGGATCAATGCCCCTCATCATCCTCGGTGGCACGTTCGACCCGCCCCACATCGGGCACCTGGTGCTCGGCGAGTGCGCGCGGGTGCAGTTTGGGGCGGATCGCGTCGTCTTCCTGCCGGCGGGCGACCCCTGGCGCAAGACGGGGACGGTGGCCAGTCCCGGGTCCCCGGTCCCGGCGACAGAGGCCCGGCAGGTGACGCCTGCGGCACACCGCGTCGCCATGACTCGGCTCGCCGTGGCCTCCAACCCGCATTTCACCATCGACGAGCGCGAGGTACGGCGCGCTGGACCGTCCTTCACCGTCGAGACGCTCCAGGAGTTGCATGCCGAGGGCCATCGCGAGTTGGTGCTCGCGCTCGGGGCCGACGCCCTGGCCGACCTCCCGAACTGGAAGGAGCCCGAGCGTATCGCTGAGCTCGCCACCCTCGCCGTCGCGCCCAAACCGGGCAGCCCGGTGCCTGCCGCATCGGCGCCGGCCCATGTCGTGGTCGATATGCCCCCGCTCGCTATCAACTCGACCATGATCCGTGCCCGCGTCGCCGCCGGACTGCCCATCCGCTACCTCGTTCCCGGCGACGTCGAACGCTACATCCGCGAGCACCGGCTCTACGAGAGGACTCAGCGCCAAGGACTAAGGACTCAAGAGCGGCATGCCGACGTCCAGGCGTCACCCGAAGGCTGAAGGCCGACAGCCGCGCAAGCCAACAGCCAATAGCCACCAGCCAACCGCCACCCCGCCCCTTTCCATCTTTTTCCCACGGACCTGCTAACTTGCTCGCCCCTTTCCCCGGTGGTAGCGTTTGTGTGCCAAGTCACAAACCGTCCGGCGCGCCTCGGCGTGCCCGGCGCAAACGGAGACAGAAACCCGTATGAACCGCAGAGTTTCCCGTCCGACGACCGGTCCGGGGCTCTGCTTTTTCTTGGCCCAAACGGCTTTCCGGAGGCCTGCATGAGCTTCTACGACGGTTGGTCGGCAGTGATGATCGCCGGGATCGGCGGCTTCGTCCTTGTATTCACCGCGCTGACCGCCACAGCACTGCTTTCGCCCCGGGCGCCGGAGCGAGCGAAAGGCATCTCCTACGAATGCGGCATGTTGCCCATTGGCCGCAACTGGTCCCAGGTACACGTCCGCTACTACCTCATCGCCATCGTCTTCCTCATCTTCGATGTCGAAGTGATTTTCCTCTTCCCGTGGGCGGTCACCCTGCTCGATATGCCGGACTTCGTCTTCTGGCAGATGGTCCTCTTTATTGGGATTCTCGTGCTGCCCCTCTTGTATGCCCTTAAGCGGGGCGTCTTGGAGTGGAAATGACCACTGAAAACGCTGTTGCCACACCGGCCATTCAGCCCTACAAGCCGGACTTCGGCGCCGAACCGGAGCGCCTCCAGCCTGTCGATTTCCCCGACGCGAAGGCGGCCTACCGCATTGTGCTCCCCGGCGTGATCCAAACGGGCGCCGATACCGTCCTCGCCGTGAGCCGCAAGAGCTCCCTCTGGCCGATGACCTTCGGCCTCGCCTGCTGCGCCATCGAAATGATGGGCGCCTTCATGTCGAACCACGACCTCGACCGCTTCGGTATCGTCCCCTGGGCGAGCCCGCGCCAGAGCGACGTGATGATTGTCTCCGGCACCGTCACCAAGAAAATGGCGCCCGCCGTAAAGCTGCTCTACGAGCAGATGCCGTCGCCCAAGTACGTCATCTCCATGGGCGCCTGCGCGACCAACGGCGGTCCCTACACCGAGTACGACCGCGTGCTCCAGGGTGTGGACAAGGTCATCCCGGTCGATGTCTACGTCCCCGGCTGCCCGCCGCGGCCCGAGTCCCTTCTCGACGGCATGCTGGCGCTGCAGCGAAAGATCATGGAAGAAAAGAAGATGGTCGGATGAGCAAGAAGGCCCGGGTGACCATGCCCTATCCGATTGGCAAGCAGGTGCCGCACAGCGACCTGCGTGGCCTTGTCGAGCGTGTGCTCAAGGAGGTTCCTGTCGAATTCTCCGAGAATTCGACCGACCTCGACGTCACCGTCCAGGCCGATGACCTGCTGCGCTTCGTCACCGGCCTGCGCGATCGCAAGGAGCTTGCCTTCGACTTCCTCCGCAACATCAGCGGCGTTGATTTTGGCGAAGAAGGCATGGCCCTGAAGTACAACTTCTACTCCTTCAAGTACGGCCATGCGCTCCAGGTCACCGTGCCGCTGCGCGCCGCTGGCGAACCGCACCCGGTCGTGCCCTCGCTGGACTCGCTCTATCCCTCCGCGAACTGGCATGAGCGCGAAGCACACGAAATGTTCGGAATCGATTTCGAAGGGCACCCAAACCTGAAGAATCTCTTCCTCGAAGACGACCTGCACATCCATCCGCTGCTCAAGTCCCACCCGCTACAGGCGGCGGAAATCCTCCAGGGCATCGAGAGCGGCCCACCGGGGTTCACGTTCTAATCATGAGCATCTGGCCCGAAGAAAGAGTCATCGCGCCCGGCGAGGCCGAATTCGACACGGTCGATATGACCGTGAACATCGGCCCCGCGCACCCCGCTACGCACGGGGTGTTCCGCATGGTCCTTACCGTCGACGGCGAACTCGTCGTCGGCTGTGAGCCATATATTGGGTATCTCCATCGCGGGCTGGAAAAGCTCAGCGAAAACAACGACTACCGCCAGGCTATGGGCTACTGGGACCGGACCGACTACCTCGCCGGTATGGCCTGCGAAGTCGCCTACTGCATGGCCGTGGAAAAGCTCGGTGGCATCGAAGTCCCCGAGCGCGCCGAGTACATCCGGGTCATCATGGCCGAGCTCTCGCGCCTCAATTCGCACTTCATGTTCCTCGGCGCCTTCGGGCAGGACGTCGGCTCCTTCGGCACGACCTTCACGTGGGCGTGGCGCGAGCGCGAGCGCATCTACGACCTCATGGAAGAGGTTGCCGGCGACCGCATGTTCCCCACCTACATTCGCCCCGGCGGCGTTTCGATGGACCTGCCGGAAAACTTCGAGGCTCGTTGCCGCTGGGTCCTCGAGTCGGCGCGGAAGGGCATCGACGACTTCGACAAGCTCCTCACCGGCAACGAAATCTTCGTCGAGCGCTGCCGCGACCTCTCGCCGATCACCCCCGAACGTGCGATTGCGCTTGGCCTCACCGGCCCAATGATTCGCGCGACCGGCCTGCCCTGGGACCTCCGCCGTGCCGAGCCCTACAGCGTCTATCCGGAGCTCGACTTCGATATTCCCGTCGGTCTCCAGGGTGACGTCTTCGATCGCTACTGGGTTCGCCTCGCCGAGATGTACCAGAGCGTCCGCATCATCGAGCAGTGCCTCGACAAGATGCCGCAAGGTCTCGTGCTCAATCCGGACCTTCCGAAGACCCTTCGTATCGAGAGCGGTGAATGCTACGTCCGCTACGAAGGCACGAAGGGTGAATACGGGGTCTACGGCCTCGCGCGCGGCGGCAATAAGCCGTACCGCATGAAGCTCCGCTCCCCCAGTTTCTGCAACCTCTCCGGTTTGCAGGAGATGGTCGTTGGCACCTACCTCGCCGACGCCATCATCATCCTCGGTTCGCTCGATATCGTGCTGGGCGAGGTGGACAAATAATGCCGTTCGCAGACCCTCTGTTTGGACTCCCGAGCTGGGTCGACGCCATCATCCGCGTCGTCATCATCTCGCTCGTCATGACCGTCGTCGTCATGTACCTCACGTATGGCGAGCGGAAGGTGATCGCCCGCTTCCAGCAGCGCATGGGCCCCATGAAGACC
>JALOAP010000090.1 GCA_023228745.1 Dehalococcoidia bacterium
ATGGAAGGCCCGACACCCGTCTCGGCCCTCATCCATGCCGCCACCATGGTCGCCGCCGGTGTCTATCTTGTGGCGCGCTTCTTCCCCGTGTTCGAAGTGAGCGGCGACGCCGCGAGCACCGTTGCCTGGATTGGCGCCATCACGGCGGTTATCGGCGGCACCATCGCCCTCGTCCAGACCGACTTCAAGCGCGTGCTCGCCTACTCCACGGTCTCGCAGCTCGGCTATATGATGCTGGCGCTGGGTGTCTTCGGGTACGTCGCCGCCATCTTCCACCTCTTCACGCACGCCTTCTTCAAGGCGCTCCTCTTCCTCGGCAGTGGCTCCGTGAACCACGCGACCAACACGTTCGATATGCGCCAGATGGGTGGCCTCAAGGCCTACATGCCGCTCACGTTCTGGACCTTCGTCATTGGCTCGCTCAGCCTCGCAGGCATCTTCCCGCTGGCAGGTTTCTGGTCGAAGGACGAAATTCTGCTCGACGCCTGGCGCGAGGAGCCGGCACTCTTCTATATCGCTGCTGGCGTGGCCTTCCTCACCGCCTTCTACATGTTCCGCGCCATCTTCCTCACCTTCTTCGGCACCTATAAGGGTGGCGAACCGGTGGACCACACCGACGAGGACTCTCACTTCCACGGCGACCCGGCCCACCCGCACGAATCCCCGTGGGTGATGGCGCTTCCGCTACTCATCCTCGCGGTGCCCTCGATCGCGGCCGGCTGGTTCGCCTACGACCACATGTTCCGCGACTTCATTGAAGGCGCGCTGCCAGAAGTCCACGCGCACGGGAGCGCCTTCGAGTGGGGTATCGCCATTAGCTCGACGGTGCTCGCGGCCGGCGGCATCTTCGTCGCCTACGCCATTTACTACAAGCAGTGGGTGACCGCGAGCAGCGTCCGCGCGGTCTTCGCCCCGCTCGCCTTCATTTTCGAAAACAAGTACTTCCTCGACCGGCTCTACGAAGACTTCTTTGTCCGCACAGTCTTCCAGAACGGTTGGAACCGGATGCTCGAACTCTTCGACCGCTACGTGGTCGACGGTGCCGTGAATGGTACCGGCCGCCTGGGTGGTGCCGTCAGCCAGCGTATGCGCACTGTGCAGAGCGGCCAGTTACAGGGCTACGGCCTCGGCTTCGCCGCGGGCGTCATCATCATCGTGCTTGCCGTCTTCACGGCGAACCCGCTGTAGGAGGCGCGCGTGGATATCGAACTCTCCGTCCTGCTGTTCCTCCCGGCCGTCGCCGGTGTGCTCTGTGGCCTCCTGCCGCAGAGCCAGGAGCGAAACGCCAAGTGGATCGCGCTCGCGGGTTCGCTCGCTGCCCTCGGCCTCTCCATCTGGCTCTTCCTCCAGTTCGAAAACGACGGCGGCTTCCAGTTCGTGGAGAAACGCGAGTGGGTCGACATCGGCGCGTTCAATCTCCAGTACTACCTGGGCGTCGACGGCCTGAGCATGCCGCTCGTCATCCTGACGACATTCCTCACCGTCGCTTCCGTCCTCGTCTCGTTCAGTATCGAAACGCGCCAGCGCCTCTACTTCTCGATGCTCATGATTCTGTCCACGTCCGTCCTGGGCGTGTTCATGGCGCTGGACTTCATGCTCTTCTTCCTCTTCTGGGAGCTTGAGCTCTTCCCGATGTTCCTGCTCATCGCGATTTACGGCTCCGGGCGCAAGGAATACTCCGCGACCAAGTTCGTGCTCTACACCGTTGCCGGCTCGGCGTTCATGCTCGTGGCCATCCTCGTCCTGGCCTTCGAAGCTGGCACTTTCGATATCGTCGAGCTCGGCCAGTCGAACCTCACCAACGCCATCATCCCGCTGGGCTGGGTGTTCCTCCTGCTGTTCATCGGCTTCGCAGTGAAGCTCCCGGTCGTGCCCCTGCACACCTGGCTCCCCGACGCCCACGGCGACGCGCCAACGGCCGTCTCCGTGATGCTCGCGGGCGTCCTGCTGAAGATGGGCGGCTACGGCATACTCCGAATGTGCGTCACCATCCTTCCCGAGCAGGCGGACGACTACGGCATCTGGTTCGCCGGCATCGGCGCTGCCAGCATCCTCTACGGCGCTTTCGTGACGCTTCGCCAGACCGACCTCAAGCGCCTGATCGCCTACTCCTCCGTGAGCCACATGGGCATTGTGCTGCTGGGCGTCGGTGCGCTCGGCAAGACGAGCATGATGGGCGCGACGTACCAGATGATCGCCCACGGCGTCGTCACCGGTATGCTCTTCGTCAGCGTCGGGCTCCTCTACGACCGGACGCACACGCGCGAAATTGCACGCCTCGGGGGCCTCGCACGGCAGATGCCGCTCATCGCCACTGGCCTCGTTTTCGCGGGCTTCGCCAGCCTCGGCCTGCCCGCCCTCGCCGGCTTCATCGCTGAAGTGACCGTCTTCCTCGGGTCGTTCCAAAAGTACGAATGGGCTGTGCTGGTCGCCATCTGGGGCGTCCTGCTTTCCGCCGGCTACATCCTCTGGATGCTCCAGCGGGTCACGTTCGGGCCGGTGAAGACCGAATGGAACGAACTCAAGGACCAGCGGCACTGGTGGGAGCATTCCGTCACCGCCGGGCTCGCGGCACTCATCATCCTGCTCGGCGTCTACCCGGCGATGATGATGGACATGATCGGCCCCGCCATTGACCCCATCGTGGAAAGGTTGGAAGTGTGAGCAGCCTCGACCTCGTCGGCCCCCAGCTTGCTGTCCTCGTCGCGGCCGCCGTTGTGCTGCTCGTCGACTCCCTGGCGCCCCAACAGCGCCGCGTCGAGCCGTTCATCGCGCTTGCGGGCCTCGCTGCCTCTGCCATCTGGACGCTCACCTGGGTCCTCCGCGACGACTACCAGCTCGCGTTTGGCGGCACGCTCGCGCTGGACGAGTTCGCCGTCTTCTTCTACTTCCTTTTCGTTGGCATCACGGCCACGGTCGTGCTGGCATCGGTCGACTGGGTGAACCGCGAAGGGCGCGGACACGGCGAGTACTACGCGCTCGTGCTCGTGGTTTGCTCCGGCCTGATGTTCCTCTCGGCCAGCCGCGACCTCATCACCATCTTCCTCTCGCTCGAACTGTCATCCATCCCGCAGTACATCCTCGCCGGCTGGGGCAAGGACAAGAAGTCGAGCGAGGCGGGCCTCAAGTACCTGCTGCTCGGCGCCGTTGCATCGTCGCTCCTGCTCTATGGGATGGCCCTGCTCTATGGCGCGACCGGCACGACCCTCCTCGATGACATCGCTGCTGCGATCCAGGCCGACGGCGATGCGCATCGCTCGCTCCTCGTCCTCGCCATGGTGCTGCTCATCGCCGGCTTCGGCTTCAAGATGGCCGTCGTCCCGTTCCAGATGTGGGTGCCCGACGTCTACCAGGGCGCACCCACGCCGGTCTCGGCTTTCCTCTCCGTCGGTTCGAAGGCAGCAGGCTTCGCCATCGTTCTGCGGATCTTCTTCGAAGCGTTCGAGGCCGATTTCCTCAGCGACGACTGGTCCATGATCTTCGCCGTCCTCGCGGCGGTTTCGATGACCATCGGCAACCTCGCCGCGATCGTCCAGACGGATATCAAGCGGATGCTTGGGTACTCGTCCATTGCCCAGGCCGGGAACTTCATGGTCGGGCTTGCCGCCATCTCCGTGACAGGCGAAGAGTTCACACTCGGCGCGAGCGCCGTCCTGCTGTTCGTCGCCGCCTATGCCTTTACCAACCTTGGCGCCTTTGTCGCGGTCATCGCCATTTCGCAGCGCATCGGCAGCGACCAGATCCGGGACTACGCCGGGATGTGGAAGCGCTCACCGTTCCTCGCCGTGGCCCTCGCCTTCTGCCTGGTATCGCTCACCGGGATTCCGCCAACCGCGGGCTTCTGGGCGAAGATGTACGTCTTCAACGCCGGCATCCGCGCTGATCTGGGTTGGCTCGTGATCATCGGCGTGCTGAACAGCGTGATCTCCGCCTACTACTATCTCGGCGTCGCGCGCCAGATGTTCGTGGGCGAGCCCGCGGCGCAGGAGCGCGTCCGGACGTCCCCGACAATCGGGCTCTCGCTCGGGGTCGCTACACTCGGAGTGCTTGTCTTCGGCATCCTTCCGATGCCCCTGATTTCCGTTGCACAGGATGCCGCGGAGATCTTTGCCCGCCAGTAACCGCCCGTAATGCCCGCCTCCTACGACCTGTCCGTCGAAGTCGTGGTCAACGAGCCGCCCGTAGACTCGCATGCGCTCTTTGAGCTGGCGGAGCGGGTGATGGCCGGCGAAGACATCCCCGGGGGCACCGGCCTTTCGGTGCTGATCACCGGCGACGACGAGATTCGCGACATGAACCGCCGCTTCCTCGGCATCGACGAACCAACCGACGTCCTGAGCTTTCCCGACGAGGCAGGCGACTTCGTGCAGGGCATCGCCGAGGAGGCCTACCTCGGCGACATCGCCATCTCGCTGCCCACGGCCGTCCGGCAGGCGGAGGACGGCGGACACTCGCTCGACGCCGAGGTCGCGCACCTGCTTGTCCATGGCATCCTGCACCTCTGTGGGTACGAGCACGAGCAAGGCGGCGAGCCGGAGCGACTGATGCGCGAACGCGAGGAGCACTACCTCGGTGACGTCGCGCACGGGCATTAGCGCGCCACCCAGCCCGGGCTCCCACTCCGTACATCTGTTCTATGTTCTATACTGGCAGGACGTCCGCCCTCCGAGGTTCGCGTGCTCTACGGAAAGTACCGCCCGAGCGGCTTCGATGAAGTCGTAGGGCAGGATCACATCGTCACTACGCTTCGAAACGCCCTGAAGTCGGGGAGCATTGCGCATGCCTACCTCTTCAGCGGGCCCCGTGGCACGGGCAAAACCACGACTGCGCGCATCCTCGCGCGCGCCGTCAACTGTGTGAATCTCTCCGATGGCCACCCGTGCGGCCAATGCGAGAGCTGCATCTCCATCGGCCGGGGCAACGCCCTCGACCTCATCGAGATGGACGCCGCCAGCAACCGCGGTATCGACGACATCCGCGAACTGCGCGAGAAGGTTGGGTTCGCCCCCAGCGACCTGCAGCGCAAGGTCTACCTTCTCGACGAAGTCCACATGCTCACGGACGCCGCGTTCAACGCCCTCCTGAAGACCATCGAGGAGCCACCCCTGCATCGCGGGCCCGATGGCCGCAACCTCTCCCCTATCTTCATCCTCGCGACCACCGAGCTGCACGAGGTCCCCGCGACCATCCTTTCGCGTTGCCAGCGCTACGACTTCCATCGCGTCTCGAACGACGCTATCGTCCGGCGGCTCGGCTTCATCTGCGAACGTGAGGGGTTCGAGTTCCCGGAGGAGGCCCTGCTGCGAATTGCAGTGCAATCGCGGGGCGGCCTGCGCGACGCCATCACGCTGCTTGAGCAGGTAGCCGCCCGCTACGGAAAGGCCCCCACCACCGACGAGGTGCTCGAAGCGCTTGGCCTCGTCCACGACGAACGCACAGAGCTCCTCACTCGCGCCCTGATCGAGGAAGACCTTGCCGCGGCGCTGGATATCGCCCGTGCGGTCGCCGATGACGGCATCGACATCCCCCGCTTCACCCGCTCCACCATCGACATCCTGCGCGACCTCTTGCCGCAGGTGGTCCGCGGCCGGGTGAACGAGGCCAGCCACTATGGCGAGCTCGCACAGGAAGCCATCTCTCGCGGCGCCACTCAGCGCATCCTCGCAGCCATTTCCGAGCTGGCGAAGGCGGACTTCCGCCTCGATCCCGCCAGCCCCGTGCCACTGGAAGTTGCCTGTGGCACCGCCATCGTCGGTCCCGTGGGCGTCGCACCGGTGATGGTCGCGGCTGGCTCCCCCGGGCAGGATGGTGGCGCACCCCAGCGCGCGCCACGCAGCCAGCCCGTGCGCTCCGAGGGCGGCGGCGAACCACGACCGGCCAGCCGGGAAGAGCGCTTCATGCGCGACCTCTACGAACACTGCCGGATCGCCAACACGCGCCTCGGTGCCTGGCTCAACGGCTCCTGCAAGGTGCTCACCATCGACGAAGATTCGTTCGAGCTCGGCTTCTTCCGGCAGGTCCATATGCAGAAAGTCGACACCGACTGTCGCACACTGGTAGAGCAGCAGGCCGAGATCCTGCTCGGACGACCGGTGAGACTGAAAGTTTCGCTCCTGGAAAAGGAGCAGCAGCAATCGAAGCGCTCCGCCCCGCGTACCGGCCACCTTGCCGAAGCAGCGAAGGCGATGGGCGCAATTCCCGTCGGGAAGGATACATAACATGGCAAAAGGTTCCGGCCGCAACCGGTATTTGCGGCGTGCTGGTGGCGGCGCCCTCCCTGGTATGGGCGCCGGTGCCGGGAAGGGTGCGGCAAATCCCCTCGCCGCCGCACAGGAGATGCTTGCAAAGGCACAGGAAGAGCTCGCGAACAGCCTCGTGGAGGGCTCCGCGGGGGGCGGCGCCGTACGCATCTCGATGTCGGGCGATCAGAAGATCAAGGGCATCGAAATCGAACCCGAAGTCGTCGACCCCGAAGACGTACAGATGCTGCAGGACCTCATCATGGCGGCCATCGCGGACGCTTCGGAGAAGGCGAACGATCTGCAGGCGAAGTCCTTCGGCGCGATTACCGGTGGGCTCAACCTGCCCGGCCTGGGGTTGGGGTAGGACGGTATGGCGGAGCCCACGGCGGGCACGCCCGAACCCATTAGCCGCCTCATCGAGGCGTTCCACCGGCTCCCCGGTATCGGCCCGAAGTCGGCACAGCGGCTCGCCTATCACGTCCTCCGTGCACCCGAACAGGAGGCCGAGGCGCTCGCCAACGCCTTGCGCGACGTCAAGCAGCGTATCAAGTTCTGTTCCCGCTGCTGCAACATCACGGAGTCGGACCCCTGCTCCTACTGTCTCGACGTCAAGCGCGATGGCAGTGTGATCTGCGTTGTTGAGCAGGCGCTGGATATCCTCGCGCTCGAACGGGCGGGCGGCTTCCGCGGCCGCTACCACGTCCTGCACGGCGTGCTCAACCCCATGGACGGCATCGGCCCCGAGCACCTGCGGCTTCGCGAGCTCCTGCAGCGGCTGCAATCCGGTGAGGTGCAGGAGATCATCATGGCCACAAACCCGAGCCTCGAAGGCGAGGCCACCGCCATGTACGTCTCCCGGCTCGTGCCGCCCGGTGTTCGCGTCACGCGGCTGGCCCGCGGCCTGCCCAGCGGCGCCGACCTCGAATACACAGACGACCTCACGCTCGCGCGGGCACTTGAAGGGCGGCAGGCCATCGAGCCGTGAGCGACCGCCCGCGCGTCTACAAGACCGAAGGCCTGGTCCTTCGCCGCCGTAACCTCGGTGAGGCAGACAGCATCTTCACGGTCTTCAGCGACCGCGAAGGAAAGTTCGATGCCATCGCTCGCGGGGTGCGGAAGGCCCGCAGCCGCATGCGCGGCCACCTCGAGCCGCTCACACGCAGCCATCTCATGCTCGCCCGGGGCCGCACCCTCGACGTCTTCACGCAGGCCGAGACCATCAACGCCTACCGCAACATCCGCGAAGACCTCGAACGCACAGCACTCGCCCTCTACTGCGCCGAGCTCGTCGACCGCTTCACCATCGAGCATGCCGAAAACCCGGGCCTGTACGACCTCCTCCTCTCGGTGCTCGACGCGCTCGAAGCGGGTGCGCCGCCGCACATCGTTCGCTACTTCGAGATGCAGCTCCTTTCGCTCACCGGGTACCAACTGCAGCTCGATGTCTGCGCGTCGTGCGAAGCGCGCCTGCCAGAGGCGGAGGCGCTCCTCGCGCCTAGCGCCGGGGGGCTGGTCTGCGCGAACTGCCGCGCCGCGAGCGGGGGCGGCCGTATCCTCAACGTTCGTGCGATCAAGGTGCTCCGCTTCGCCCGGGGGGCCGAAATCGAGGCCTTTGCCAGCCTGCGCGTCGATGACGACCTCGCGCACATGCTGCGCGGCGCGCTCTCCGACGTCCTGCACCACATCGCCGAGGCGGAGGTCCGGAGCGACCGCTACGTGGACGAAGTCGCCCGCCTTTCCCGCGTTCAAACCACGGAAGCGCCGCCCACCGTACAATAGACGAACCAAATCCGAGAGACGACGCCAATGCCCCTTTACGAGTACTACTGCGAGCCGTGCAACGGCATCTTCGAGGAGCTCCGCCCGATGCGGGAGGCGACCGAGCCCGTGCCCTGCCCCGAGTGCTACAAGGACGCGCCGCGCATCATGCCGACCTCCTTCGCGGCCTTCACCTTCCGCGATGGTTATCCGCGCCGCATTCCCGACGACGGGAAGTTCTACCACCTCGGCCACAAGGTTTCGAAGCCTGTGACCAGCGGCGCCCCGAACGAGCACCCGGAAGTCAACAAGAAGCCGCCGAAGCCGGCGCGCTCGAAGGGCGAGAAGCAGGAGCTGGCCGACATGCGCGCAGCGGCCCGCAAGGGTGACCTCACCGACGCATACGGCAACGCCATCAAGCCGAGCGAAGTGACGCAGATGAAGGACCAGGGCCGCATCATCAAGCAGGGCACGCCCAAGCGCGGCATCACGGAGTAGCACCCTCGAACTGGCCATAAGTCCGTGGGGCGTCGCTGGTGGCGCCCCGGTTGCTTTGGAGCCGCCAGCAGACATCTACCTTCCCCGGATTACCGACGGAGCGGGTATCGTTCGCGCGCGGATATAGCGCGAGGGGTACACCAATGTGGTGGCAGGACTTCCTTTGGGGCGTCTGGAACGGCCTCACCGCGTGGGTGATCCTCATCGCTGTATTCAGCGCCTCGGGGAACGGTTCCCGTTCTATAACGAAGCGCGAAGCGGCAACTGGTATGACTTCGGCTTCCTGTTGGGTGCAGGTTCGCCGTTCCTCGGGCTGTTCGGGCGCCGCGGTGGTGACCGGGAGTAAAACCTCCTCCGCGCGGGGCAGCAAGTTGTTGGCCCCGGGAACCCGAGCTCACTGGGGCGTCCATCGCGGTTCAGCCGGGATCCAGTGCGTCGCTCGACACAAGGAACGCGCTGGCGTCAGCTCTTCCGGTTGAGCACGTACTCCCCGAGTTCCAGCATCGTGCGGCGTGCTTCCGTGTCGGGCGCGGACGAGACGAGCGCCTCGTTCGCGCGCTGCACGTACTCACGTGCCATCTCCATCGATACGTCGAGCACTTCCGTCGAGCGGACCAGGGCGATGGCCTCCTGCAGGCGCTCCTCGCGTCCCCGCCGCGCAGCGAAGAACTTCTTGATGGGGTTGTCTCTCGGGTAGCGCTCCAGCAGCAGCAGCCCCGGCAGCGTGATCGTACCTTCGAGGAGGTCCGAACCCACCGGCTTCCCCATGAGCTCTTCGTCACCCGTGAAGTCGAGGATGTCGTCCACGATCTGGAAGGCCATGCCGAGGCTGTAGCCGTAGGTTCGCATCGCCTCGACCATCTCCTTGTCGCATCCGGCCAGCAGTGCTCCGCCTTCAGTTGCGTTCGCGAAGAGCGCCGCGGTCTTGCCCCCGA
>JALOAP010000091.1 GCA_023228745.1 Dehalococcoidia bacterium
CGAGGTCCGCCTTGCACGCCTTGTATAGCTCGCGGTCATCGAGCAGGCGCGCGATTGCCCCCGCGAGTGCACCCGGGTCCTCCTCCGGCACAACGAGCCCCCAGCCCTGCTGCTCCACCTGCGCAGCCAACACATCGCCGTGCGTACAGATGAACGGCAGCTCGCCCCAGATGAGGTCGAGGAAGCGCGTGCGGTGGCTGTAGCGCGTCTCCAGGTTGTCGAAGTAGCTGCAGACGCTCAGGTCGGCTTCGAGCACATACTGCTTTGCACTTTCGTGCGAAACCCAGCCCTCCTCGAAGAACACCGTCTTACCGAGCTGGCCGTTCGCCGCAGCGATGCCCTTCGCGTCCTGGAAGCGCGCACCCTGCCCCAGGTCGATAATGCCGGGATAGGCCGCGCCGAGGAAAAGCAGCTTCACATCCGGCCGCCCGAGGCGGCGCAACGCTTCGAGCAGCGTCGCCGGGTCGTACCACTGGATGATCCCGCCATTCCAGACGATCACCTTGTCGCCCGGTTCGAAACCTTCGCGCACACCCCGCAAGACCGGAATGCCGGGCTCCGGTGGCTCCCTCCGGATACCGTGTGGCGCGACATCGATGTACCGGCGCAGCGACGAGTCGCGGTCGTAGATGCCGGGCGAAATTAACCCGAGCGACATCATCATCCCGAGGTAGCTGTCGCGCTGGCGCTCGTTGCAGGTGAGCACGAAGTCGGCGAACGTGAGCTGCATCGCGAGCCATGTGCGCGTTCGCTGGACCCACGCGTGCTGCTTGTACCCCGCGTACTGCTGCCGGCCCGTCTCCATCCACTCCATCGCGTACTGCGAAAAGAGGTCGACCACGAACTTCTTCTTCGGCCAGTGGGGCGCTACGTGGGGCGGCAACCCGGAGGAAACGATGATGTCGTGCCCATTCACGAGCTGAAGCACGTTGCGCGCACGCCAGCGCACAACGCGGTACGGCAGCGTGGGGTCCGCACCGCGGATATCCGTCCCCGCGAGCGTCACCTGCGCGTCCGGCAGGTGGCGCGAAAGGACGTCCGCCATCGCGGTCGCGCGGATGCCCGGGGCCGACATGTGCGACCCGAGATGCCCGCGGCAGAGCACCAGGATGCGTTGCCCTGCTCCCATGGCGGCGGAGCCTAGGGGAGCAGCGGCCTAAAGGCAAAGTGGCGAGCGTACAATGACGGTATGAAGCGTGAGCGCCCCGCCAGCCACCAGAAGCTCGTCCAGCGCCTCGAAGCCGCCGCGTGCTCCGCCCGCGCCTCATGCCAAACGGCCGCCATCGCCTACCGATGAACGTCTGTGCCAACCGGAGTGGCCACAAGGGCCGCAGCTACCACCAACCCGTAGTCGAGGCCCACTGCGGCCTCGGGACCCGGTACCCGGCAACATCACCGGCGACACCATGGCCCACGGCACAACACGCACGAGCCATCCCGGCCGCCCGCGCCTCATGCCAAACGGCCGCCATCGCCTAGCGGTGAACGTCTGTACCAACCGGAGCGGCCACAAGGGCCGCGGCTACGGGAGTCCATCTTGACGTGCCTCAGCGAACTAGTTGACACTGTCATGACAGGCTTGTTGTGTACTGCCTGTGTGTATTCGCCCCGGCGTTGGGAGCTTAGCTCCTGAGGCCGGGCTTTTTCGTATGATGCGTGCAGATGTCCAACCATCGAGCGGCCGTCTTCGTCGATGGGGGATACCTCGACTACGTGCTGAGGTCCTGTGGCGCCTTCGGAAAGACAGACTTCGAAGCGTTCTTCCGTGCCCTTGCTGAACCAGCCGAACTACTTCGCGCCTACTACTACCACTGCCTTCCATACCAATCGCCCAATCCGACACCAGAGGAAGCGGCGCGATTCGGCGCGATGCACCGGTTCCTCGATGCACTGGACCAGTTACCGCGAGTGGAAGTCCGGCAGGGAAAGATCGCCTATCGTGGAAAGAAGGCGGATGGACGCCCAATCTTCGTTCAAAAGCAGGTCGACAGCCTCATCGCCACGGACCTGGTGATGCTGAGTACGAAGCGTCTCATTTCAGAAGCCGTCGTCGTCGCTGGGGACAGCGACCTCCTGCCACCAATTCGCATCGCGAAAGACGAAGGCGCCGTGGTTCGTTTGGCCCACGGCACAAAACGCGATCGGCCACACGCGGACCTGTGGAACATGGCTGACGAGCGGCTCCCGCTGACCACCGACTGGTTCGCCCGCTGCCGGCAGCGCGAATTGCCGCCAGATCCGGGCGCGTAGCGGCGCTACCCCTCGCGGTGCACCGCCATCGCCGTCGCCTGCGCGAGCGGCGTCACGCGGATGTGGTCGATGTTCACATGCGGTGGACGTGTCACGACGAACGCGATGATGTCTGCGATGTCGTCGCCGACGAGCGGCGCCACACCCGCGTAGACCTTCTTCGCGCGCTCCACGTCGCCATCGAACCGCACCACGCTGAACTCCGTCTCGACCATGCCGGGGTCCACCTGGGTCACACGGATCGGCTTGCCGAGCAGTTCGAGGCGCAGCGTCTCCGTGATCGCTGTGACACCGTGCTTCGCGCTCGTGTAGCCCGCGCCACCGGGGTACACCTCCTGCGCCGCGATCGAGCCCACGTTCACGATGTGGCCATCGCCCGAAGCTTCGAGCCCCGGGACGAAGGCGCGCGTCACCAGCATCAGCCCGAACACGTTCGCCTCCCACATCGTCCGCCAGCGGTCGTCGTCCGATTCGGCGATGGTGTCGAGCCCGTGCGCACCACCCGCGTTGTTCACCAACACGTTGATCCGCGGTACTGCGCGCGCGAACGCCTCAACGCTCTCCCGCTGCGTCACATCGAGCGCGATCGCCCGCCCCCCGATCTCCTTCGCCAGCGCTTCGATGCGGTCGAAGCGGCGCGCGCCAACCACCACCTCGAAGCCGGCAGCCGCGAGCGCACGGGCCGTGGCCGCCCCGATGCCAGCGCTGGCGCCGGTGACAACAGCAACGGGACGGGAACCATCGGGAGCGGTGCGTGCGGTGTACACAGGCGTCAGCCTACCGCGCGTCGCACCTTGCTCGCACCCTTTCCTCCGCAGCAGTAGTATTGTGAACCTGGGAACAATCGTGGCAGACCTCTCCATCTACCTCTTCTGGTCGAGCTTCGTCACCGCGCTCATGGCGTCGGCCCTCTACGTGGCATATGTCGCGAGCGCCGCGCTGCCCTTGCGCCGCCTCACCGCCCAAACGAGCGCGGGCACGGTCACCGTCGCGGATGCGCCCGGCACCCCGAACGCCGGCCTCGGCCGCCTCGCCACGAGTTTCACCTGGTTCACCTTCCTCGCGCTCGTGGGCGCCGTGCTCACGCGCTGGGCGGCCGTCGAACGGACGCCGCTGGCGAACATGTACGAATACACGCTGGCGTTCTCGATGGGCATCGCAGGCGCCTACCTTGCCTTCGAAACCGCGACCCACCAGCGCCGCGTCGGCTTCATCGCCCTCCCCGTCGTGGCGGCGATGATCTGGATAACCTCGCTCTTCCCGAACGAGATCGTCCCGCTCATCCCGGCCCTCCAGAACGGCCCGCTGCTCACCATCCATGTGAGCTTCATGATGATCTCCTACGCCGTACTCACCGTAGCGTTCTGCGGTGCGGTCATCTACCTGCTGCAGGGCGGCGAAGGGCACCGCAGGTTCGCTTCCCTCCCCAGTGCCGATGCTGCGGGCGACCTCGCCCACAAAGCCGTCATGGTCGGTTTCCCCCTGCTCGGGCTCGGTATTGCGCTCGGCGCCTGGTGGGCGAACGACGCCTGGGGCCGCTACTGGGGCTGGGACCCGAAAGAGACGAGCGCGCTCGTCACGTGGCTCAGCATCGTCGCCTATTTCCATGCGCGCGCCGGCTCCGGCTCGGTCGCTGGCGCACCCGGCATCCGGCGGATCGTCCCCACGAAGATCCGCCGCGGCTGGCGGCCCGACCCGATGTGGTGGCTCGTCCTCATGTGGGCACTCGTCATGTTTACCTACTTTGCCGTGAACCTCTGGGTTACCGGCCTGCACAGCTACGCGGGGGTGTAGGGCGCGCGCTTCGCGCGCCGGTGCCCGGTGGCCCGTGCCGCTGGCGAGTGCCGACTGGCTGCCGGCAACTGGCCTCACCGACGCGCTCGGGAATTCCCTTACTGTGCTTCCCCGATTCCCGCGCAACGGCACTCGTGGCACAGTGGCGGCGGCGGGACTTTGAGGTTAGGGAGATGACCCGAAAGTCCAACACTCACCATCCGTGCCCCCTTTGCGGGCGCATCACCCGGGCGCATTCGCGCATGGAACTGTCCGATCTCGAGGGCGTGGGTCGAGCCCGCCCGACGGGGTTCGCGACAATCATCTGCCGGGACTGTGCATTCGCCATGGTCGTCAGGTCGCAGGCGGTGGCTGCGATGAGCGCATGATGCGCAGCGGCTAAGCCGTCACCATCGCGGCGTTTCGGCCCTTCGCCCCCGTGGCTACAATGAAGCCAGAACAACGGGGGCGAACATGCAAAATGTCCTGGCGATGATCCTTGCCGGCGGTCAGGGCGACCGCCTCTCCATTCTCTCGGAGCAACGGGCCAAGCCCGCCGTCGTATTCGGCGGACAGTACAGGATCATCGACTTCGCACTGAGCAACTGCGCGAACAGCGCCATCAACAAAGTTGCCGTGCTCACACAATATCGACCACGCTCGCTCGTGAACCATATTGGCTCCGGCCGCCCGTGGGGCCTGGATACCCTCGAAAGTGGCGTCCAGATCCTCCAGCCCTACCTCGGCCGGGCAGACATGGACTGGTACCAGGGGACCGCCGACGCCGTCTACCAAAACCTCTACTTCATCGAAGAATCCCGCGCCCGCGAAGTCCTCATCCTCGCCGGAGACCACATCTACCTCACCTCCTACCGCAACATGATCGCCTACCACCGCAGCCAGAGTGCGGACGCAACCGTCGCCGTCTACGCCGTCCCGCGCGACGAGGCCTCTCGCTTCGGCGTGCTCGACCTGGACCAGAACGGCCGCATCATCGACTTCGAAGAGAAGCCAGAAAACCCGCGCTCACCATGGGTCTCGATGGGCGTGTACTGCTTCAACAAAGACGTCCTTGTCGAACAGCTCCAGGCCGACGCCGACCTTGGCGACGAGAGCCGCCACGACTTCGGCCGCGACATCATCCCGCGCATGTACAAGACACACCGCGTGTTCGGCTACCAGTACCAGGGCTACTGGCGCGACGTGGGCACCATCGAGTCCTACCACGAAGCAAACATGGACCTGCTCGCACCCACCGCCCCGCTGAACCTGGAAGACCCGGACCTTCGCCTGCGTACCGCGGGTGCAATCCAACCGCCCGCGAAATTCGGGAGCAACGCACAGGTCATCGACTCAACCGTCTCGCCGGGAGCGCGCATCGATGGCCGCGTCATCCGCTCCGTCATCTCGCCCGGCGTTGTCATCGAAGCCGGCGCAGAAGTGCGCGATTCCGTTATCCAGCACCGCTGCGTCATCCGCGCGGGCGCCGTCGTCGACCGCTGCATCCTCGACAAGGAGGTGACCGTGGGCCGAAACGCGGTCCTGGGCGAAGGCGACAACAGCCAGCCGAACTTCGAACGGCCCGACATCGTGAACGCCGGCATCTCGATCGTCGGCAAGCGAGTCATCATCCCCGATGGGCTCCGCGTCGGCCGGAACGTGGTCGTCGGGCCCGGCGTGGCCGAGGAGCTGAGCGACCGCGTCGAGCTGGAAAGTGGAGCTTCCGTACATCCGACGCAGATGCCACTGCACCTTTTCGTGTAACGTTCGCGAGCCATGAGGCAATATACGGTTGCGGAGGCGCGCGCCCTCCTTCCGCAGGTGATCCCGGTCGTACAGCAGTTGCGGAATGCCTACCTCGAGCTGCGGGCGCTGCAGGCTGCCATCGAAATCCACGCCCGCGGCGCCTCGGGCGATGGCAACCTGACCGTGGACCCATGGGATGGCGGCGACGGCGAAAACCGCGTCGAGTCGCTCAACCGCGAGCTGCGCTCAGCCGCCGTCCGCCTTTCCCGGTGGGGCATCGAGCTGAAGGACCCCGAGCGTGGCCTCATCGACTTCTACCACGAGCGGCCCAACGGCGAGATCGTCTTCCTCTGCTACGAAATCGGCGAAGACAACATCACCCACTGGCACCATCTCTCCGATGGCTACGCGGGCCGCAAGCCCCTGGAGGAGTAGGCGCCGGGAGATGTTCCGGCTACTGGCTACCGTCCCCGGCCACCGAATACCGCTTCACCCATTCGAGCGCCAGGCGTGCCACATGGTCCAGCGCGCCCGGCTCTTCGAACAGGTGCGTGGCCCCGGGCACGATGACGAGATCCGACGGTGCGTCGATCCGTTCGAGCGCCCATTCGTTCAGCTCAATCACCGGCTCATCGGCGCCACCGACGATGAGCAACACCGGTGCATGGACGTCGCGCAGGATAGTCGCGCCCGCAAGGTCCGGGCGGCCCCCGCGTGAGATCACACAGGAGACATCGCGCGGCCGCTGAGCAGCGGCAATGAGCGCGGCCGCGGCCCCGGTGCTCGCCCCGAACAACGCAACCGGCAGGCCTGTCGTTTCCGGCCGTGCCTCGAGCAGGTCGAGCACGCGCACCAGCCGGCCGGCCAGCAGCTCGATATCGAAGCGCAGCCGCCCACTTTCGATGTCGAACTCCTCTTCTTCCTCCGTCAGCAGGTCGAACAGGAATGTGCCCAGCCCTTCGTGCCGCAGGATCCCGGCGACATGCTGGTTGCGCGGGCTGTGACGCGAGCTGCCACTCCCATGAACGAACACAACGAGCGCCGAGGCGCCCGCCGGGATCGCGAGGTCGCCCTCCAGGTGCGTCCCATCGACATCGAGCGTCAGGGTGGTGGCAACGCCAGTAGCAGGTGTGGACATATCACTCTCCGAAGGGGAAGGTCCCGGGCGGCTCGCCCGTCTCCCAGCCTGCGCGGGGTAAAATGGCCATCTGACCTACCCCTCGGGCTGATGGTCGGTGCTCGGCTGGCGGTTCGCTGCCGCCAATAGCTCCCGCACCTCATCGTCCTTCGTCGCCGGGAACCGCTCGTACCAGAGGCCGACCGCGTAAAACGGCTCCGGCATCAGCGGGCAGACGACGAGATCGACCATCTCCGCGAACTCCTCACACGACTCACGCGAGGCCACCGGGACAGCGACGACGATTCGCGCCGGGCGCAGCTCCCGGAGTGCCAGCACCGCTGCCCGCATCGACGCGCCCGTAGCCAGGCCATCATCGACGAGGATCGCGTCGCGTCCTTCGACTGGCAGGGGCGGACGCCCCTCCCGGTACTCACGTTCGCGGCGCGCCAGCTCGGCCTCCTCGCGTGCCGTCACCTCTTCGATCTCAGAAGGGTGGACGAAGCGGGAGACCTCCTCGTTCAGGACGCGCACGCCGCCCGTCGCGATAGCGCCCATGGCGAGCTCTTCGTGGCCGGGTGTGCCCAGCTTGCGCACGACGAACACATCGAGCGGCGCTCCCAGCGCCTTCGCCACTTCGTAGCCCACGGGCACGCCGCCCCGCGGCAACGCCAGCACAATCGGCCGGGGACCAATGTCGTGGCGCAACAGCGCCGCCGCCAGCACCTGCCCCCCTTCCGTCCGGTCACGATACGGCACAGACATAGCCCTATTCCACCACATCCAGCCCTGCGAAGGCGTGGCATGCCGCCCCACAAGCTTGCGGGAGGCTGTCAGGGGACCAACGTGGACGGGTCGCCACGCCGCCGCCGGCCGCAGGCGTATCCTGACCCCTGGGCGTCCTGTATCGCGCCCAGGGGGAGGCACACATGGCAACCGGCGCAGATGCGACTATCCGGAAGAATGAGGACAAGCGGCGTTTCGAAGTGATGGTGGATGGCCAGGAGGCCTACCTCACCTTCGCCGACGACAGCACGCGGCTCTGGCTCCTGCACACGTTCGTACCACCTCCCCTCGAAGGGCGCGGTATCGCCGGGCGGCTCGCGAAACATGGCCTCGAATACGCCCGCGAAAACGGGCTGGCCGTAGTGCCCCTCCGCCCCTACGTCCTCGCCTGCATCGAGCGCCACCCCGACTACCAGGACCTCGTCGAATAGCCCCCGATCCGCACCGCCCGGGGCAACGTTCGGCCCACGACACGCAACATCTCCCCGGGACTTTAACGCCCGGCCACCGGCTACCGGCTACGGCTCCTCGCCGCCCGGCACCCGGAAATCTGCACCGATCACGATCGCGACGTCCGGCTGGGTGGTCGTCGTCTTTTCGGCAGTCCTGATGGCCGTCGCCGGGATCTCGAGCCAGCGCGCGATGTCCTCCGCGAGCGAGCGCTTCGCCGGGTCGAAGAGCGTGATCGTGGTCGTCGGCTGCGGCGTCGTATCGCCGCCCACTTCCACCGTCGGCAGGCCCTGCACGTACTTCAAGTAGCGCCCGAGGCCGAGCGTACGCACTTCCCCGTCCGGGCCGTACCCGTTCTGAATCTCGACGACCGAGGCAGCGTACTTCGCTGGCGTGAACGCCTGGCTGATCCAGTACCGCACGTTGTCGCGGTCCCATTCGAGCACTGCCGCGCCGCTTGGCGTCGTCGCTGCGTAGAGCGTCTGCACGCCATTCACTTCGTCGCCGAGCGAATAGGTCTTCAGGCGGCCGTTCGTACTCTTGAGCAACAATCCGTACCCCGGCATCGAACCCACCGGGATGTCCGTCTTCACCGTGTCGTTGTAGGCGTTCCAGAGGCCGATCGGGTCGTTCAACAGGCCCTGGCTGAACACTTTCGCCAGCGCCGTCTGCAACACGAGCTGCTGCCGCTTCACACGGTAGAGGTCGCTGTCGTTTCGATACCGCCCAAAGGCAACCGCGTGGTAGCCGTCGAGATGCGTCGGACCGGGCGGGAACGCCACCCAGACCGGGTTGATATCGTCGTTCGAGTAATACCAGTCGGGCACACTCAGGTCCCACGGGATGTCCACATCGATCCCGCCAAGCGCGTCGATCAGCTTCTCCACGCCTTCGAAGTCCATCACCACCCAGTGGTCGACTTCGATGCCGAAGTTCTCCTTAATGTCGAAGGCGAGATGCTCGGCGCCCGCTTTGAAGCTGTTCCCTTCCTGTACCCCGATCCCATAGGACGTGTTGATGCGGTCCAAATAGACACCGTTCGAAGTGTGGATATCGATCAGCATGTCGCGCGGGAAGCTGAGCACCGCCGATTCCTTCGAAAGCGGATCCACCGTCGCGATCATGATCGTGTCAGTCAGGTAGGCATCGAGTTCCTGGTACCCCGGGCGCTTGTCGACCCCAATGATGAGCAGGTTGATGCGCTTATTGAACGACGACTCCGAACCGGACGGTTTGATGATTGGCGAAGGCAGGTCGTCGAGGACCGGGAGGAGGCTGCTGAGCGTCTTCCCAGGGAAGAGCGCGGGC
>JALOAP010000092.1 GCA_023228745.1 Dehalococcoidia bacterium
TGCCCCGCCCTGCGACGGATTCCGCCGGTGATGTCGCTTGGTACTGGGTCCCGAGGCCGCGGTGGGCCTCGACTACGGGTTGCGGTCGCCGCGGCCCTCGTGGCCGCTCCGGTCGGTACACACGTTCATCGGTAGGCGACGACGTCCGTTCGCCACGAGCCCCGCGCAGCAAGCGGCGGGCGACGGGGGCGCTGGGGTGTGTGCCCCGGCTGGCGCGGTGCCGTCCGTTGGCTGCGCAGAGCGGGGACAAGCCCCGCGGCTACCGATGTTGTGCGATCGGTGTCGCCGTTGGTGTTGCCGGGCGACCTGGTCCCGAGGCCGCGGTGGGCCTCGACTACGGGTTACGGTAGCCGCGGCCCTGGTGGCCGCTCCGGTTGGTACATGCGTTCATCGATAGGCGATGACGGTTGTTTGCCACGAGCCGCGCGCGCAGCAAGCGGCGGGCGACGGGGGCGCTGGGGTGCGTGCACCGGCTGGCGCGGTGCCGTCCGTTGGCTGCGCAGAGCGGGGACAAGCCCCGCAGCTACCGATGTTGTGCGATCGGTGTCGCCGTTGGTGTTGCCGGGCGACCTGGTCCCGAGGCCGCGGTGGGCCTCGACTACGGGTAATACGGGCGGCAATCGCCTCTCGGAACCCGAAACGCCTACCGGAGCTCGCGGAGACCGTGGCGGGCGCGGAGGGCGTTGACGGCGCGGAGGAGTTCGGGTTCGCCGGTGATGAGCCGGGAGAGCTGGCCGGTGCTGAGGCCGAGGTGGACGGCGGTTTCGGAGACGGAGTGTCCGCAGGCGGCGAAGAGGTCGAGCAGTGCCTGGGCGCCGCGCCAGAACTCTGGGTGGCGTGCACCGATCTGGTTGCGCTGGTGCGGGAGGATGCGCTGCAGTTCCGGGGGCGTTGTGTAGCCTTCGCGCACGACGGGCCGGCGCACTTCGATGGCGATGGTGGCGCGAAGTCGCCGGAGCGCGAGCTCGCGGTTTTCGTGCTGTGAGCGGCTCTCGAACGCCTGCGACTGCAGGCCCGTGGGATGGTGGCGAAGGCGCACGGCACTGTCGGTCTTGTTTCGCTTTTGGCCGCCGGGGCCGGAGGCGCGGAAGGTGTCGACGGAGCACTGGCGGAGCAGTTCGTCGTCGGAGAGCGCCAGGTAGTCCATCGTCCTAGATGACGGAGCGCGGACAGCCGAGGAGGACGCGGCCGGCGTCCGATTCGGGGCCGGGAACGGTCCCCTCGAGCTTCGGCAGGAAGCCGGCGACGTCGATCGTCTTTGCGAACACCACGTCGCCTCCGCCGGGGTCGCTGAAGGCCATGCTGAAGCGCAGCGGGCCGGTGCTAAGGGGCATTGCTTCGCCCTCGTCTTCGAGCCGGACCTGGAAGCAGACGACGCCGTGATACTCGCGCGCCGAACCGCCGCTCCAGTGCCAGACTGGCCCTTCGGGGCCGCTGAGCCAGAGGTTAAGTTCGGGGCCGGGGCGCGATGAGACCTGCGTCACCACCTGGATGGCGGGCGCACCGTTTTCGAGCTCATTAAAGCGGGCGTTGCCGACATCGACGCTCCAGCCTTCGGGTGCGGCCTGGTCGGCCGGCGGGTCCTGCTGCGGGTCGTAGTCGGGGGTTCCTTCGCTGGTGCCGAGCAGGGCGATGATCGAGGGCGAGGTGACGCGCGAGGCGTCGGGCTTGTCGCAGGCGGCGGCAGCGAGTGCCATGGCGGCGAGCGACGCGACGATGACGGTGCGCAGCAGCACGGTGCGGGTCATCGTGGCGTGTCGCTTGGGGAGATGGGTGCGTGGGCGAAAAACAGCGTCATGGGCTCCACCGCGGCCCGGGACGGAGCTCGCTACGAGCCGGCCGGGCCGCTCTCCCTAGCTTCGCGGCAGGATTGCTGGGAGTCCAGCCCGCACGGAGAGTGCCCCTCCCTGCCCCTGCGCCCCCTCACCCCGTGGGCGGGGAGAAGGGGAGATGTGTCGTGTGTCGCGGGCGCCCGCTCCTGTTGCAGCGGGGGAGAGCCAAACGTTGCCGGGGAGCATGATCTGTCTGGCCGATCCGCCCCGCTGGCGGTCGCGCGGTACAGAAAAGGAGGAGCGTGGTCTGCCACCCGGGCAGGGACTACCGGTCGAAGCCCATTTCCTCCGCGCTGCGTTCCTCCAGGTCGCTCAGGGGACGGTCATGAGGCAGGTCCCGTTCGCGCATTTCGACACGTGCGCCGCTGGCGGAGCGTGCAGCGGGTCGCGGCCGGTCCGGCTCTATCCGCGACGAGACGTTATCCCAGGCGCTACGGAGGAAGGCCGGGACCTTCTCGCTCGTCTCCTCGGCGGCCGCTTCGCCGCGCTGCATGGCGCGATCGACGAAGTCGCGGATCATGACGAGTGCTTCGGCCCTCACCGTGGAGATGAGGCTATCGAGCCCCCGTTCGATGCGGCCGGGCGCTTCCGGGCCCTGGAACTGGCGTGCCTCCCGGGGTTCGCGAGGCTCCTCGCGCGCGCCGTCCTCGCGGCCGCCAGTAGCGACGCCAAGGAGGACGCCGGTGGCAAACGACCCTGCGAGCAGCAGGTTCGGATGCTGTCCGACGGGAGACTCTTCGACGCGCTCATTGAGCGAGCTGGCGCGATCCTTCACGTTGCGTGCCTGGTCCTTTGCCCTGGTGGCAGGGCCCTTTGCCCGGTCGGCGAGGGATTCGACCCGCGCCTGGGCTTCGCCGCGGCTCTTCTCCACGTCGTCGCGGACGCGCCGGTCGAGGTCGTCGATGCGGCGGCTCAGCGCGTTCCGCTGGTACTCAATGTCGCGCTGGATCTCAGCTGATCCTTTGCCCATAGCACATCCTCCTTCACGGAGCTCATCGTTTTCTTGGGGACCATGGAGACCCGCTTGAAGCGGGAGTAGGCGAGCCAGCCGACGATCGCAGCGACGAGCAGTGCGACGCCGGTGGAGATGAGCGATGCGGCCCACGTGGGCATCCACAGGTCCAGCACGTCCCGGAGGGTGATGAAGGCGAGCCCGAGCGCGATGAGTGCGACGACTGCTGCGATGGCCCCGTAGATTGCCGCGCGGGTGACGATCTGGATCTGCTCGCGCACCTCGGCTTTCGCGAGCTCAACCTCGCTGCGTGCGAGCTGGCGCATATCTTCGGCGATGCCCGCGAACTCCTCGCCGATTTGGCGCGCTTCATCGCGCCCCCGGCGGAACAGGTCGCCGAGGCCCGGTTGTTCGGCCGCATTTGTCATGGCGGGCCTACCGGAGGATGCGGCCGAGGACGAAGCCGGCGAACAGGGCGCCCGCTGCCGCCTGCATCGGGTTTTCCTTCACGAACCGTTCGACGTCGTCCCAGACCTGCTGGGTATCGTGGTCGCGCAGGTAGGTGGAGGTGCGGTCGAGCTGGTCGGCCATCTTCGAGGCGACCTGCGCCTGCTTCCCGCCGCGCTGCTCGCCCTTTTCGCGAAGCTGGGCGGCGGCGCTGCTGAGGCCCTCCGACGCTTTGTACATGCCCTGGTCGCTGCGTTCGCGGGCCATGGTGGCGACGTTACTGGCCTGCTCCTGGGCGCGCTGCTTCATTTCGCCGGCCCGCTCCTGGGTGCTCTGCTGCTGCTCGCTCCCGCTGACTGGCACCGCGGTGCCGGTCTGGCCGTGCGGGATTTCGCCGCTTTCGTTGATCGGCTGCGGGTCGAGGGGTTCGTAGTAGTCCCTTTGCATGGTGTGCTCCCTTCCGGAGTAGTGGTGTGGCCTCGGGTGCCACTGCTTCGAAGCTGCGTGGACCGCAGCGGAAAGCCATACCGGTATCAGCGGGCAAAGCGTCTGAGCGCCAGGGCGGCGACGATGACGCCGACGAGCGCCATCACCGAACCCGCCGCACCCGCTGTCTGTTGTGACGCCAGTCCCGGGCGTACTGGGTCGCCGCTGTTGCGTTCCGCCTGTCCACCCCGGCCCGCTGTTATGGCGGCGGTCGCGGGCGTGGCGCCTGCCGGGATGGCGGCTTCTGGGTTGCGCGGCTGCTTTCGCCGCCTGGCGGCGAGCGCCTCGGCCACGTTCGCACGGCGCTCCTGCAGCACCGGGCCGTTGAGCTGTTCGTCGAGCACGGCGTTTATCTCGGCGCCGAGCAACAGGATGACACTCGTGATGTAGAACCAGAGAAGCAGCACGACGACGCCGCCGAGCGCGCCATAGGTGGCGTTGTACGACCCGAAGTTCGCGACATAAAAGCTTAAGGCGATGGTTGCGACGAGCCAGCCGAGGACGAAGAACACGGCTCCCGGGCTGACCCAACGGAACGGCAGGCCCGCATTTGGGGCGGCCCAGTAGACGAATGCTGTGGCGGCCATCAGCACGATGATGACCAGGGGAATGGCGCCCCAGCGCAGGGCAAGGGCGAAGGCCGACCCCAGCCCAAGTTCGTCCGCGATTTTCTGGCCGTAGACCTGCGTGGCGAAGAAGGCAGAGAGCGCGGTGATGATGGCGAGCGAGGCGGCGAGCATCAGGCCGAGCGCGAGGAGCCGCTGCTTCCAGAAGGGGCGCGAGTCGGGGATGTCGTACGCGCGGTTGAGGGCCTTGATGACGGCACCCGCGCCGCCGGTAGCGGCGAAGACGGTGCCCACGATGCCGAGCGAGAGCAGTGTCAGGTTGCGGCTCGCGACCACCTCGGTCGCCTGCTTCTCGATAACGCTCGCGGCGTCGGACGGGAGCTGGTCGCCGAAGAGGTCGACGAACTCCTGTGCCGGGTTGTTGATATCGAGGGCGTTTGCGAGGAAGCCGCCCAGGGCGGTGAGAAAGATCATGAACGGGAAGATCGCGAGGAAAATCCGGTAGGTCAGTTCCGCGGCAAGCCCGGCGACATCGTCATCCTGGTACTCGCGGTAGATGTCCCTGCCGAACTGCACGACGTTGATGTTCCCGACGCGCATGCCCCCATCCTTCGCAGCAGGTCCGCCACCGATGCTGTCTACCTGAGGGTAGGGGTCGAAGGATTGCCGACGTGATAACAGGAGGGGCGCATGTCGTACGTGTCCCTCGCACGCGGTGCCCCCTCATCCCGGGAGATGGCGAGCCACGGGCGAAATAACCCCCTCTCCCGTCAGAACACGTTGCAGCGGGAGAGGGGGTTGGGGGTGAGGGTGTACCGCGCCTACTGCAGCTTGATCTGGATCGCCTTTGTCTCCAGGTACTCGGAGAGGCCGTGGTCGCCGAGTTCGCGGCCGAGGCCACTCTGCTTGTAGCCGCCGTAGGGCATGTTGTAGAGGCCCGCGGCGTGGTAGGCGTTCACCCACACCGTGCCGGCACGAAGGCCCTTCGCGACCTTCAGGGCGACGTTGATGTCGCGCGTCCAGACGGCTGCGGCGAGGCCGTACATCGTGTCGTTCGCGGTGCGCACCACGTCCTCGACGTCGTCGAAGGAGAGCACGGAGAGGACGGGCCCGAAGATCTCTTCGCGGGCGATGGTGGCGCTGTTGCTGACACCATCGAAGATGGTCGGCTGGACGAAGAGGCCCCGCGAGAGGCCTTCGTCGGTCGCGCGGCCGCCGCCGGTGACGAGCTTCGCTTCCTTCTTGCCGGTCTCGAGGTAGTTCTCGATCTTCTTGAGCTGCGTTTCGTTGATCACCGGGCCCATGGTGGTGGCGGGGTCGAGGGGGTCGCCCATCTTGAGGGCTGCGCCCATGCCCGCGAGCTTGGTCACGAACTCGTCCTTCACTTCGTTCGCGACGAGCAGGCGGGAGCCGGCCTGGCAGACCTGGCCGCTGTTCAGGTAGATGCCGAAGAAGGCGCCGGCCACGGCCGCATCGATCTGCGCATCCGGGAAGACGATGTTCGGCGACTTGCCGCCCAGTTCGAGCGAGATCTTCTTGACGTTATTCGCGGCGGCGCGCATCACGGCCTTGCCGCTGGCGGTCGAACCGGTGAACGCGACTTTGTCGACGAGTTCGCTGCCGGCGATATGCTGCCCGACGACCGCGCCGTTCTCCGTCTCGCTGGTGACGACGTTGAAGACTCCATCGGGTAGGCCCGCTTCGGCGAGGATGCGCGCGAGCATCAGCGTGCTGCCGGGCGTGTAGTGCGAAGGCTTGGCGACCATTGTGCAGCCGGCAGCGATCGCGGGACCCACCTTCCAGCTAATGAGCAGGAGGGGGAAGTTCCAGGGCGTGATGAGGCCGACCACGCCGACGGGCTCGTGCACGGTGAGGCCCACGGCATCGGGAATCTGCTGAGTGATGGACTCGCCCTTCAGATCCAGCGCCTTGGCGGCGAAGAGTTCGAAGGTCTCGGCGGCGCCGGCCACTTCGCCCATGGCCATGTTCTTCGGCTTGCCGACTTCGTTCGCGATGCTGGTGGCGAGCTCGTCCATGTTCGCCATGATGAGCTCGGCAGCCTTATTCAGAATGCGGGCGCGGTCCTTGGCGCGCGAGTTGGCCCACTGGCCTTCGTCGAAGACGCGGCGGGCGGTTTCGATGGCGCGCTGGGCGTCTTCGACGCCGGAATTCGGATAGGTGGCGACCACGCGGCCGTCGTAGGGGCTGATACGGCTAAAGGTCTCGCCGGAAGCGGCATCGACCCACTTCCCGTCGATGAACTGCTGGTAGGCGATGGTGTCGGACTTTTCCGCTACGGAGGTCATGCACTGCTCCTATTTCGCTATGTCGGGCCCAGCATAGCGAACCTGAACCCGATTCGGACAGTCTATACCTTCCAAAAGAGAATGATCTCGTCACGTACGAAGTGCCACGTCTGGAACGCGCGGTAGTGCATCGCGTATTCCTGCAGCACCTTTGGCGCGCCGACGAGCAGGACGATGCCAAGGAGGCGTTCGGGTGTGCGCACGCGCCAGGCGGGGTCGGCCGTGCGCAGGCCGGCCACGAAGAGGAAGAAGTTTTCGAAGATGTTCGGTGTCACCAGCAGGGTAGCGCGCGCCTCTGTGAATTCGAAGAAGACGACGCCCGCGGCGCGCCATGCGAACAGCACGACGGCGGTCCAGCGCGCGAGCTGGTCGTCCCAGAGGAAGGCAACCCACGCCTCGATGGCGAGGTAGTAGGTGTCGAAGAGCTTGTCGGCGGTGTGGTAGTGCCCGCGCAGCGGTTCCGCGCCGAGCACGTCCTGGATGATGGTGTCGAAGCCATCGGCGGCGATGGAGAGGAGGCCACCCCAGAAGGGCCAGCGGAAGATGAGCAGGGGCACGAGCCCACGCGTCCCGAAGATGAGCACGAGCGCGAGCGCGTCCATCGGGCGGGCCCTACTCCGCGTCCGCCAGGATCATCGCCAGCGCGACGAGCCCGGGCACGTACGCGACGACGAGCGCGATGACGACCACGACGGGCTTCCGCGCGCCCGCGGGCAGGCGGCGCAGGAGCGGGTCATCGGTGGCGGCCGGCGGCTCGCGGCGCATCACGCCGTCAGTATAGCGAGTCGTCAGCTATCAGCGGTCAGTCGCCGTCGCTAGCTTCCTTTGGTCGGCCCCGGGACCGGTGTGGGGCAGCACCAAGGGCGATGTGTAGGGTGTGGTGACGCGAATCGGCTATCCCGGTTGCCCGCCGCTTGCTTCGCGCGCGGCTGGTGGCGAATGGACGTGGTTGCCTGCCGGTGCGCGTCAGTGGCGTCCGGAGCGGCCACGAGGGCCGCGGCTACCCGTGGCGAATGGACGTGGTTGCCGGGGATGTCGCCGCCCAGCGTCCGGAGCGGCCACGAGGGCCGCGGCTACCCGTGGCGAATGGACGTGGTTGCCAGGGATGTCGCCGCCCAGCGCCCGGAGCGGCCACGAGGGCCGCGGCTGGTGGCGAATGGACGTGGTTGCCTGCCGGTGCGCGTCAGTGGCGTCCGGAGCGGCCACGAGGGCCGCGGCTACTGGCTACCGACTCACCACCAGATCTTTGTCTCGACGTCCTCGGGCTGGTCTTCCCATTCCGTCGTCCAGAGGTTGGAGGAGAGGTACTTCCAGCCGCCGTCGGCGAGGAGGCAGACGATGTGTTGTTCGCCTTCGAGGCGCTCACTGGCTTTGAGGGCGGCTTTCACGACGGCGCCACAGCTAATGCCCACGAAGAGCCCTTCCTTCTGCGTGAGCTCTTTCGAGAGCGCGAAGGAGCTACGGCTATCGACCACGATCTTGCCGTCGAGCACCGACTCATCGAGCACGGGCGGGATGAAGCCATCTTCGAGCGCGCGCAGGCCCTGGACGAGGTCGCCGGGGTGCGGGGCGGCGGCGATGATGCGGACGCCTGGCTTGTGCTCCTTCAGGTAGCGGCCGGTGCCGGTGAGGGTGCCACCCGTGCCCAGGCCCGCGACGAACGCGGTCACCTGCGGCAGGTCGCGGAGGATCTCCGGCCCGGTGCCTTCGTAGTGGGCGCGGGGGTTGGCTTCGTTGCCGTATTGGTAGGGGAAGTAGTACTTGCCCGGGTTCTCCTGGACGATCTGTTGCGCGTGGGCGATGGCGCCGTTCGACCCGAGGTCGCCGGGGGTGTAGATGATCTCCGCGCCGAACGCGCGCAGGAGCTGCGTCCGTTCGTGGCTCACGCTTTCGGGCATGACGCAGATGACGTGGTAGCCCTTGACGCGGCCGATCATGGCGAGGCCGATGCCGGTGTTGCCGGAAGTGGGCTCGAGGATGGTTGCGCCCGGCTTGAGCTCTCCGCTGCGCTCGCCTGCCTCGATCATGTATTTCGCGATCCGGTCTTTCACGGAGCCGGTCGGGTTTTGGCCCTCCAGCTTTGCGTAGAGGTGCACGCCGGGCCGCGGCGAGAAGGACCGCAGCTCCACGAGCGGAGTGTTGCCGATGAGGTCGAGGATCGAGGAGTACAGCATAGGAAGTGCCCCGGGGCGCAGGACTTAGAACTTAGTGGGATGGTCCTTATTTGAAGGCGGTCGCCTGCCGGGTGGCGGGGACTAAGTCCGGAGTCCTTTTCCCTTAGTCCTCGCGTGCGCTTTGCGCGCCGCCAGCGAGTGCCGGCAGGATGTCGATGACGTCGCCCTGCTTGACGGCGGTTTCGACGCCGCCGGTGTAGCGGATGTCTTCGTCGTTCAGGTAGACGTTCACGAAGCGGTGGAGCTTGCCATCGTCGTCATAGAGCTGGCCGCGGAAGCCGGGGTAGCGCTGATCGATCTGGTCGAGCACCTCTGCAACCGTGTCGCCGCTCGCTTCGACCGTCTTCTGCCCGCCGGTGATCTTCTGGAGGACGGCGGTCACGCGCACTTCGATGGTGGGGCTTGCTGTGGTCATATCTTTGCGAATCTCCGGGTGAGCAGCGTGGCAGGGGCGCAAAGGGTGTTCGCGCCCCGCCTCGGGTGTCCGGGCTAACCGCCGAAGGGCGCCTCGGCGGTCGGGATGGGCGCGCCGCAGAACTCTTCGTAGTCGATCAGCTCGTGGATCGTCGGGTTATCGCCGCA
>JALOAP010000093.1 GCA_023228745.1 Dehalococcoidia bacterium
GGTGAGGTGAAAGGCGAAAGGCGAAAGGCATGAGGTTGGCGGCGGGCGGTCGCGCTTCGCCGGGTTCAGGTGGCCATCGCGACAATCTCGGCATCATCCCCGCCCCAGGGCTCATGCCTCATGCCTCTTGCCTCGCGCCTATCGGGCGCTGAGCCGGGACATCATGTCGTGGTTGCGAAGCAGCGCATCGATCTGCGGGTCGCGGATGCGCGAGAGGATGTGGCTGACCATGCGGCCCGTGCGGTCCATGCCGGCGCTGCAGTGCACGAGCACCGGCTTCGGCATCGCCTGGAACGCGCGCCAGGCCTCTTCATACTGTTGCGGCGTGAAGGGGATGGTCTGCTGGTCGGGTGCGGGGATGTGGGCCACGTGCAGGCCCGCCTGCCGGTAGCGGCCCAGCAGGCCGTCCGGGAGTGAATGCTGATAGAGCCAGAGCTGGCTCTGGTCGATCAGGCAGATGACCGACTGGATACCGTGGTGCAAGACCCGGTCCAGCCATTCATCCACAATCTGCGCAGCAACGCGGAACTCCTCTCCCGGCGTGTAGCCCGGGCGAGGGCTCGTCGCTATCAGCCCCTCGACCACCCAGTTCGGCACGCGCTAATTGTGCAGTCCGCTCACGCCACTTGTCACCCCCGAATCAAGGACAACTTCACTCGCCGGCAGCTTCCCGCCTCCGCTCCGCGATCAGCTCATCGACCAGCGACCGGCCCTCGGGAATGGACCTTCGGACGATGGCCTGTGCGCGCTTCATCGCCGCCAAATCCTCGTCCGAGGGTTGAACACCAGAGAGATCGAGCAGCCGTACAGTCCCCGGTTCAATGCGAGTCAGGCCCCATGTGTATGTCGCCACAGTCTCCGACTCCCTTACGTCCTCACGGCGCCGGCCGCGTATGAGCTCGTCGGCCAGCGACACCCCCTCTGGCAGATGGTTCCGCAGGCGCTCCTGGACCTGGCGCATCCTCTCCAGCGCTTCCTTCGATGATGAGTACACGGCTCTCGCTTCGCTGCCGGTCACCTCCCAGCCGCCGATGGGGCAGTTATCCGGCACCACGGCCGCGGACCCCCGGAACCCATCGCCACACGAGCCTCTTTTGTGCGTAAGATGCATGCATGGACACGCAGGAGAAAATCGCCGCCCTCAACGAACTCCTCGAAGCCGAACGCGCTGGCGTCGAGGTAGGCACCCTGCTCAAGAAGAACGCCCCGAAGGGCTACTTCCGGAACTACCTCTTGAAGATCGAAGCCGACGAGGCGGTGAGCTGCGCCGTCATCGAACGCGGCGTCCGTGCCCTCGGTGGCGAGCCCTCGAAGGGGCAGAACGACTTCGCCGAGAAGGTCGCCGCCCTCCCAACGCTCATCGAACGTCTCGACCTCCTCGCACGCGGCCAGTGGTGGGTCGTGAAGCGAATCGACAAGCTCCTCGCCGAGGAAATCCCGGCTGAGGTCCGTTCGGAACTCGAAGAGATGCGCCACGAACACGTTGTGAACGTCGATTGGTGTAACGAGCAGGTGGCCGAGATGAAGGCCGAGGCCGAGGAAACCGCCACCACCTAGGCTCACGACCTGCAGCCCGCGTCTTCTCCTGTGCTTTGACAGGCTGGATCGGCGTCCCCTATCGTCGAATCTACAGCACGGGGGGAGTAACCGACGCCCCGCCCCCGGGGCGACGTGTAGTCGTCAATACGCGCGCAAGCGCCGGCTGCACGAGCGAGACACCTTCTCGCCCGGTGAGACCCTGGCACATCCATTTCGGATGCGGCCGGGGCTCTGGATCAACCGGGACCGCAGGAGGTGTTTTTTCATGTCCGCTAACTACGTCTGTCCTCATGCCTGCGGGCCTCACCTGGACTGGTCCGCCATCAAGGATAGGTAGCGCACGAAAGAAGGAGATGCGCGCTCGTCGCGCGCCTGACCCCGCTATCCATCCCGCCCCTTTCCACCTCTGTCGGAGCTCCTCTTGATCCTTGACCTGCTGCCCTGGGCAGTGTTCCTCGTCTTTGTGCTGGGCATGCTCGCCCTCGACCTTGGCGTCTTCCATCGCGACGCCCACGAAGTGAGCCGCCGCGAGGCGCTCGCCTGGTCCGTCGTCTGGATCGGGCTCGCCGTCGTGTTCAACATCGGCGTCTACGCGTTCCAGGGCGCAGACCGCGGCGTCGAGTGGACCACCGGCTACCTGATCGAAAAGTCGCTCAGCGTCGATAACGTCTTCGTTTTCCTGTTGATCTTCTCGACCTTCGCGGTGCCGCCGGCGTATCAGCACCGGGTGCTCTTCTGGGGCATCCTCGGCGCGCTCATCATGCGTGCGGTGCTCATCGCGGCTGCCGGCGTACTGCTGGGCACGCTGCACTGGATGATCTACCTCTTTGGCGCGTTCCTCATCTTCACCGGCATCAAGTTCCTGCGCAGCGAAGAGGAAGCGCCGTCGCTCGAGAAGAACAAGCTGGTGCGGATTGCGCGCCGTATCCGCCCGGTCACCGAGAATTACGAAGGGCAGAGCTTCTTCCGGCGGCGCAAGGGCGTCCTCTTTATGACGCCGCTCTTCCTCGTGCTCCTGCTTATCGAGAGCACGGACCTCGTCTTTGCGGTTGACTCCATCCCGGCCATTTACGCGGTTACCAGCGATCCATTCATCGTGTTTACCTCGAATGTGTTCGCCATCCTCGGGTTGCGTGCACTCTACTTCGTTATCGCGGGCTACCTCGCAGGGCTCACCTACCTGAAGCCCGCGTTGGCCGCGATCCTCGTCTTCGTCGGTTCGAAGATGCTCCTCATCGACGTCTACAAGATCCCGTCGCTGGTCAGTCTCGCCGTCATCACGACGATCCTCGTGACCGCGATCGGAGGGTCGATCCTATCCGCGCGGCGGAGCGGGGCAGCAGACGAACGGGCATCGCTGGGGCCGGAACCCGCAGGCGGGCGGTGACCCGGCAGCCCACGGCGCAATCCGGCTTTCGTCAATCGCAAATCAGCGAATTACTGCTTCCTTTACGCATACGTCAAGGTATAGTTGACGCAAGGGAGGCTCGGTGCAGCAGATTGCGACCGCGAGCTTACGCGGGCTGGCCGCGCGCCAGTTCTCGTCGCTGCGCACCTACAACTACCGCGTCTACTTCGGCGGTCAGCTCGTCTCGCTGATCGGTACGTGGATGCAGACGACCGGCCAGGCGTGGCTGGTGCTCAAACTTAGCTCCTCCCCGCTCGCGCTGGGCACGGTCACGACACTTCAGTTCCTGCCGATCACGCTGTTCACGCTCTTCGGCGGGGTCTTTGCGGACCGCCTGCCGAAGCGGCGCATTCTCATCATCACGCAGGCACTCGCGCTGCTGCAGGCGTTCACCCTCGGGCTCCTCGTGGTCACCGGCCAGGTCGAACTCTGGCACGTCTACGTGCTGGCGTTCTTCCTCGGTGTCATCAACGCGTTTGACGGCCCGGTGCGCCAGGCGTTCGTTGTCGAACTGGTGGGCCGCGACCAGCTCACAAACGCCGTCGCCTTGAACTCGAGCGTCTTCAACACCGCCCGCATCCTCGGCCCGGCGGTCGGCGGCGTGCTCATTGCCATCGTGGGCATGTCCGCCACGTTCTTCGTGAATTCCGTCAGCTATGTGGGCGTCCTGGCGGCCTACCTTTCGATGCGCCCTGACGAGTTCCATGCCGTCGACTTCCGCCGCGGGAATGGGAACGTGCTCGCGCAGGTCGCCGAAGGTGTGCGCTACTCGCTGCGGACCCCGGCGGTGCTCTTCCTGTTCATCCTGCTGGCCTTCATCGGGACGTTTGGCTACAACTTCACGGTCATCATCCCGCTCGTGGCAGAGTTCGTGCTGGGCGTTGGCCCCGGCAAGTTCGGTCTCCTCACTTCGGCCATGGGCGTGGGCTCGTTGGGCACTGCGCTGGTCATCGCTGGCAAGGGGCGCCTCTCCACGCGGGTCCTGTTGCTCGCTTCGAGCGCTTTCGTCGTGCTCCTCGGCGGGCTCGCGCTCTCTCCGTGGTTCCTGCTGTCGGCCGCGTTGCTGGTCGTGCTCGGGGCCGCGGGCGTGGCCTTTTCGACCACTATCAACACCACGCTCCAGCTCACCGTTCCCGACCATCTGCGTGGCCGTGTGATGAGCATCTTCTTCCTGCTCTTCGCGGGCTCCACGCCCTTCGGCGGCTACCTCACCGGGCTCCTCGCGGAAGAACTCGGCGTGCCCGTGGCGATGTCGATCCTCGCGGCCATCTGCGGCGCCGGTGTGCTCGTGGCACTCGCCTACAAGAACGCGCACGCTGCTGACATCGAGGCTGCCGTCCCGGTGCAGCCTGTCCCCGCACAGATCAACTTACCGGGCCACTCGCGCTAGCTCGAGACGACGAACTGGACGTGGGCGAACCACCGCCCTCCCGGTGATACTGCATTCAGCCCGCTGCAGAGGGAACCGATGGCCACCTGGTACCACTCCATCAACGACACGCTGCGCGAGATCATCGAACAGCAGCACATGTTCTTCGTCGCCACCGCGCCGGCAGATCCCGGTGACGGCTGGCCGAATGTGTCGGCGAAAGGCCGCACGCTCTTGCGTGTCCTCGCCCCGAACCTCGTGGGCTACCTCGACTATCCCGGGTCGGGGAATGAGACCGCGAAGCATGTCGAGGAAACTGGCCGCATTACGCTCATGGTCTGCCGCTTCGATGCTACCGCCGGCATCGTCCGGCTGTATGGGCGCGGGCGCCGCGTCGAGCTCGATGACCCGGAGCTCATCGCCCACCGCGACTCTTTCGCGGACGACTTCCACCCGTTCGTGCGGCAGGCATTCCTCGTAGATGTAGAGAAGGTCCAGACATCGTGTGGGTATGGCGTGCCCCGCATGCAGTACCTGGGCGACCGCGACACCCTCGACAAATGGTGTGAACGAAAGCTGGAGCCGCGGGCGATGGTCGATGGCCTGCCCGCGCCGGGGGCGCTGGTCTACAAGGAGTAGCCGCTACTCCTCTCCCTCGCCCCGCGCTTCGGAGACGAGCCGGTAGCCAACGTTCCGCACCGTCTCGATGAAGCGGTGGCCGCGAATCTCGATCTTCGCGCGGATGCGCCGGATGTGGACGTCGACCGTGCGCGCGCCGCCGAAGTAGTCGTAGCCCCACACGCGATTCAGCAGCTGCTCCCGCGTGAACACCCGCCCCACGTTCATCGCGAGGAACCGCAGCAGCTCGTACTCCTTGAAGGTGAGCACAATCGGCTCGTCGTCCACCGTCACCCGGTAGTTCGAGAGGTCCAGCGTGAGCGCGCCGCAGCGTACAAAGTGCTCCGTATCGATGCCGTGGCGGCGCCAGAGTGCACGCTCCACCCGGCGCGCGAGCTCTTCCGGGTTGGCCGGCAGCAAGACGAAGTCATCGATTGAAAGGTCAGCGCCGATGCGGTCGAGCTGTTCTGGCGCAACGAGCGCGAGCAACACGCCACCGGCCTCCGCGTAGGCCTCGGTGAGCAGCGTGAAGGCGTTCGGTGGGATGTCTCGGAGGTCGAGCACCACCGCATCTCCGCGCGGCGTCCCATCGTCTTCGGCGAGCTTCTCGGGGGCGATGACCGGCGCTGCAAAGCCCGCGCGTTCGAGCAAGGGCCCGAGACGTGCGGCGTCAGCGTGCCGCGTGACGACGAAGACCGTGCGCACCCGTGGGCGCCTCCTTCTGCCGATTATAGGAGCGCCGGGGGCCGGCTGAATCCTCGCACAGATGAAATCCGTGTGAAAAGAATCACGATACGGCGAGCTTTGGCGGCTTCTGGAGGGCCCGGATCAGCCGATGACCGGCCGCGGCGTTTGCGTCGGGGTTGGCGTTGGTGGCAGCGGTGTGGGCGTTGGCGTCGGCGTATTCGTGGGCGTTGGCGTCAACGTCGGTGTGGGCGTGTCGGTCGGCGTGGCCGTCGCGGTCGCCGTTGCCGGCTCGGATGGCTCAGCGGGCGTATCCGATCCCGTGTCCTGCGCGCCGCCTGTCGTGTTCCCGCCCGGCTCCGCGCCACCGCGCGCGCCACCCTGTTGCGTGCTCCCCCACACGATGGGGCCGCTCGAAAGCGGCGTCCCTGGCGGGATGTGGAAGTCAAGGTAGTCCTCGGGGTTCACGTGGATGCCGCGCCAGCGGATTTCGAAGTGCAGGTGTTCGCCTGTGGAAAACCCCGTCGAACCGGAGATGCCGAGCACGTAGTCGGGCGTCACCGCCTGGCTCACCTTCACCCGGATCTCGCGGAAGTGCCCATAGAGGGTCGTGTAGCCGTCGCCGCAATCGACCATCACGTAGTAGCCGTAGGTGCTCGAGTACTCGGCAGTCGTCACTGTTCCAACGCATGCCGAGAACACCGGCGACGACGGGAAGTGGTCCAGCGCAAGGTCGATGCCGCCATGGACGAAGCCAGGGCCGCGTGGCGCGCCGAAGCGGTCGGTCACGGCCGTCCAGTCTTGCAGCGGCATTGTGAAGCGGCTGCCGTTCTCGTGGCGCGTGTGCTCGCGAGGTGCGTCGGGTGTTGCCGAAGGCTCCGGGATGGCGCCTTCAAAATGGTGCAGGTCGGCCTCGATCACACCGACGCCCCCGCGGGCGTCCCCGCGGTAGCCCGGCGCCGTCTCCGTCGTGGGCGGCTCGCTCGCCATGGTGTTGTCCTCGTCCGCAGGGAGGTCCAGGACGGGCTCGCGCGCGACGGCAACAACCGTCAGCGCAGCGGTGATGGTCGCCCCCAACAACAGCACACGAGCAGCCAGCGGAATGGACGTCAGCGCCCGGATAACGTTATGCATGCTGTGACAAGATCGACAGTCCTGGCCTGAAGCACCATCCCTGGCGGGTCAAAAAGACGTTAATTAGCGGCGTTTTCGACAAGGATAAGGGAAGAAAACGACCTATCGTGGTAACGAAATTCCGGCCAGGTTGTTATGGGCTGCTCGTCCGGGTGAACCGGCCAGCCACGCGAGACCACGCATCCTCGAGCTCGGGGACGTGGAAAAGCATCGCCAAACCGGCGTAGATGGCGAGCCCCGCGACTGCGCCCGAGGCCGCGATTACCACCTGGCTCGCCATGCCGCCGCTTTCGAACGGGCGGAAGGCGACCGCAAGGGCGATCGCCATGAGCGCGCCGCACAGGGCAAAGAGCGCCAGCGCGGCGAGATCGCTGCTCGCCGAGGCACCAGTCCTCCGCACATAGAGTGCGTAGAGCAGCACCCATTCCACCCAGGAGGCGGCCGCCACCGAGAAGGCCAGCCCCTCCACCCCGAACGGGTCCCAGAGCAACGCGCTGAGCACCAGGTTCGTGATCACAGCGACCACGGCGAGCGCGACTGGCGTACGGGTATCGCCCAGGGCGTAGAAGCCCCGGCTATGAATCTCGATGCCGGCCTGCGGCACGATGCCGAGGCAGTACCAGCCGAGCGCTGCCGCCGTGATCGCAGTGTCCGAGGCCGTGAACTCGCCTCGCTGCAGCAACGTCGCGGTCGCCGGGATGCGAAGTAAGGCGAGGCCGATCGCTGCGGGGATGGTCAGGAACATGATGACGCGCAGGACGCGCGAGACGGTCGCCTGCAGCGAGTGCAGGTCTTCGTCGGCGACGTGTTCCGCCAGCCGCGGGAACACCGCCGTCGAGAGCGCCATGCCGAAGAGCGCCAGTGGGAGCTGCGCCAGCAGCCACGCATACGTGAGCGCGTTGATGGCTTCCCCGCCGACCTTGGAGGCGAAGAAGGTCGTGATCACGAAGTTGAACTGGGCCGCGCCCAGCCCGATAACTCGCGGGCCCATGAGCCGCCCGACTTCGCGCACGGCGGAGTCGCGCCAGTCGAAGCTGAAGCTGTAGCGCATCCGCTCGCGGACGAGCCCTGGTACCTGGATGGCAAGGTGCAGTGCCGCGCCGATGACCACGCCCACGGCCAGCCCTTCGACGCCCCACGGCTTCGAAAGCACCAGCGCGCCGAAAATGATCGCGATGTTGTAGAGCATCGGCGCGAGCGCGGGCAGGAAGAACTGCTGCCGCGCGTTCAGCATCCCGGTGAGCATTCCGCTCACCGAAAAGAGGAGCGGCGAGAGGAGCATCAGGCGCGTGAGCTCCACGGCCTGGTCCGTGAGCTCCTCCTCGCGGCCGATGTCCTGCCCGAGCCCGGGCGCAAGCAATGGCACGATCACCGGCGCAGCGATAAATGCCAGCAGACAGAGCACCGCCGTCGCCGCCGTGACCAGGTTGAGCACGTTCGAGGCGAGCCGCCACGCCGGCGCTTCGCCGTCGCGCCGGTAGATGCGCGCAAAGACGGGGATGAAGGCGCTGCCGAGCGTTGCGCCCGCCAGCACCTGGAAGATCAAGTCCGGGACACGGAACGCGACGTTGTAGGCGGCCACTTCGGGCGCGGTCCCGAACGCACTCGCGATAGCTGCCGTGCGGACAATCCCAAGCAGCCGCGAGCCGATGAAGCCGAACGCCACAATCGCGGCAGCCACCAGCAGGCCGCTGCCACGCGATGCGGTGCGCTCCGTCGGTGCAACAGCTTCCGCCATGTCCGCGAATGGTATGGGACAACGCCCCCATGTGCGCGTTCGATGGCAGGCATCGGCGTGCGACGGAACCGCCGCTCCCCGGCGAACGTTGTAGTAGAAGAAGATGATGCGCTACTCGAAGCTCCGCCCTGCCCTGTTGCTCCTTGCCCTCGTCGCCCTGGCCTCGTTGGCTGCCAGCGCCTGCTGGTTCGGTGATGATGATGATTCGGACGGAGTCACGCCCACGGCTACCTCCTCGCCGGTGCCTGACACCCCAATGCCTTCGCCGTCGGCCACTGTGACGCCGACCGTCGCACCGACCGAGCCGCCGGCCACCGCCACGCCGACCAGCCAGCCTCCGACGGCCACCCCGCCTCTCCCCGCGGAGGGTGTGCTCATTGAGCACGGGAACCGCAGCTCCGGCATGGTTGCGCTCACATTCGACATGGGCGGCCGGGTGGACCCGGCACTCGACATCATGCAGTTCCTTATCGATAACAACGTGCGCGCCACCATCTTCATGACTGGCGCGATGGCCGAGAACCAGAACACGGAGGCCGGGCGCGAGGTGCTCCGCATCGTCGACCGCCACCGCGACCAGTTCGACCTGGGCAACCACAGCTATACCCACCCGGACTTCCGCACGCTAACGCCCGCACAGATGCGGGACGAGATCTCACGCACCGAAGCGGCGATAGCGCCCCATACGTCGCTCGACCCCCGTCCGCTGTTCCGGCCGCCCCTCGGCGGCTGGGACCAGGAGGTGGTCTCCGTGCTCGCTGGCGCGGGCTACCCCTACACGATCATGTGGGACATCGACACCA
>JALOAP010000094.1 GCA_023228745.1 Dehalococcoidia bacterium
CGGGTCGTCCAGTTCCTGCACCTTCGGCGCGAAGCCGGTCGCGATAACGGTCATCAGGATCTCGTCGCCAACCCGGCTGTCGATCGTGGTGCCAAAGATGATGTTGGCCGAAGGGTCCACCACTTCCGCGATCACACGTGCCGCCATGTCGAGCTCGCGGAGCTGCAGGCCGCCCGAATGCGTCACGTTGAACAGAACGTTGTGCGCACCGTCGATCGATTGGTCGAGGAGCGGGCTCGTCGTGGCCGCTCGTGCAGCTTCCACGGCGCGGTTCTCGCCTGTGGCCTTGCCGACGGCGAGCAGCGCCGGGCCAGCCTCGGACATTGTGGTCCGCACATCGTTGAAGTCGAGGTTGATCGAGCCGTTCTGGCTGATGATGTTCGAGATCGACTGGATTGCCTGCCGGAGGACGTCATCGGCAGCCTCGAAGGCCTCTTCGACGGTGGACGTCGGCGGGCAAATCTCGATGAGGCGTGAGTTCGGGATGGCGATGAGCGTGTCGACCTTCTCGCGCAGGCGCTCGATGCCCTCTTCCGCCTGCTTCATGCGGCGGCTGCCTTCCCAGGCGAACGGCTTGGTGACGACACCAATGGTGAGGGCGCCGCAGTCCTTCGCGATCTCAGCGATGACCGGCGCCGCGCCGGTGCCGGTGCCGCCGCCCATACCCGCGGTGACGAAGACCATCTCCGTGCCGCGCAGCAGCTCCTCGACCTCGTCCCGGCTTTCGTCCGCGGCGCGTTCGCCGCGGCTTGGGTCACCGCCGACACCGAGACCCTTGGTCAGCTTCTCGCCGATGCGGATGCGGTTCGGCGCCTCTGAGTGCATGAGCGCCTGGGCGTCGGTGTTGCAGGCGACAAAGGTCACCCCTGGGATTTTCGCGCGCACCATGCGGTTCACGGCATTGCAGCCGCCCCCGCCGACGCCCACGACCTTGATGTCGGGAAGCAGTTCCGTGTCGTACTTGATGCTCAAGGTCCTCTCCTTCCTGTTCTGCTCGTCTTGCCGTGAAAACTCGATGAAGCTGCTCATCGTGCCCTCCTGTTACTGCGGCATCAGCGCCCGTCCGATTGAGGCGATTCGCCGGAAGAAGCCGCCAACCGGGGGCTCGAAGCCCATGGCGGCAGGTTCGGAAACACGTTCGCGCCCCTGCAGCGCGTACTGCACGAGCCCGATCGAGGTGGCGTAAGCAGGTGTCCCGATGAGGTCCGTCAGCCCGGAATAACCGAAGGGTTGCCCCACTCGCGCTGGGATACCGAGCCGCGACTCGGCGATCTCGGCGAGCCCCTTGAGCTGAGAGCTCCCGCCCGTGAGCACGAGGCCGGCCGCGATCCGGTCGAGGAACCCCGCCCGCTTCAGCTCCAACGCCACCATTTCGAGGATCTCCTCGCTGCGTGCCTGCAAGATTTCGCAGACGTGCTGCAGCGGGACCTCCTTCTTCGTCTGGGTGCCGAAGGCCTGGATTTCAACCGTCTCGCCCTCCATCTCCGGGTCGGGGAAGGCCGATCCGCGCTTGCATTTCACTTCTTCCGCGCTCTCCCACGGGCACCGCAGGACGCGTGCCAGGTCATGCGTGAGGTGCGACCCGGCAATCGGCAGGCAGACGGTGTGTGCGACCGTCCCCTCGTCGTACACGGCGACGGAAGTGGTGCTCCCGCCGATGTCCACGATGGCCACGCCCTGCAGCCGCTCTTGCTCGTGCGACACGCTTGTGGCCGAAGCGATCGACTCGAGGATGATGTCGTCCACCTGTACGCCGGCGCCTTCCACGCACTTCGCCAGGTTCTGGATGGCGGAGACGGCGCCCGTCACGATGTGCGTCTCCGCGTCGAGCCGTCCGCCGTACATGCCCACGGGGTCGCTGACCGCGTCCGTGCCCTCGATCCAGTACCCCCGGGGCAGGACGTGGAGCACCTGCCGGTTCGTGGGGATGCTGATCTGGCCGGCGCTTTCGAGCACCCGCGCCCGGTCGTCCGGCGTGATAGGCCGGGTACGGTCCGGGACGGCGATGATGCCGCGGTTGTTCTGCGAGGTGATGTGGCTGCCGGAGATGCCCACGACTGCGCTCAGGATGCGCATCCCGCAGGCCTGTTCCGCCTTCTCCACGGCGATGGAAACCGCCTCTCGCGCGGACTGGATGTTGTCGATGACCCCACGGGAGAGGCCCGATGCGGGCGCGACGCCCACTCCGAGCACACGGATCCGATCCTCATCCGTGGCATCGCCCACGATGACGGCGACTTTCGTCGAACCGACGTCGATGGCTGCGACAGTGCTCCTTCGCTTCATGGAGAGCCTCCCCGTTATTGCAACACCGGCCGGTTTCCGAACCGGAGGTCGATGGTTGTGTAGTTGATGCCCTGTGTCCGGGCCTGCTGCGACATTGCCGCCCAGACCGAGAGCTTGTAGGCGATGGAACTCGAGTCGCCGAACAGCGCCGACTGTCCATCGGCGGTAGTCACCTGGACTCCTTTGCCAGTGAGGAAGGCGACTTCAGTGACCGTCGTGCCGAGTTGTCGCGGCAGCAGTTCGTAGATCTCGGCCGCCGCCTGCACGGCCTGGTAGTCGACGCGGTCGCCCTGGCGCAGACTCGTCGCCTCGGAGCTGCGGATGACCGGCGAGCCCTCCGCTGGTGCAGTGGTGCCGAGCACCACGCCGTCGCGGTCGATGGTGTAGCGCACTCCGCCCTGTTCCCAGGCTCCCCAGGAGCGCCGCTCCTCGACGAAGATGCGGATGGTGTTCGGCCAGGCCCGTTCCACGCGTACAGAGGCCACCAGCGGGTGCCCCCAGATCGCCTCCTGCGCGGCGGCAAGGTCGGCCGAGAACATCGAATCGCCGAGCAGCCCGGCGCGCTGCACGACGACATGTGTCCCGATGCGGTCGGTCCCTTCCACTTCGATGTGCTGCACCTGCAGCAGCGGCGACTGGTAGAGCCAGTAGGCGCTGGCCATGATGGCGCCCGCGACCACGACCACCGACGCGCCGAGGACGAACCCGCGCGTGGGCCGCCAGCCGAAGGAGAGTCGCAAGCGCCGGCGGCGCCGCATTGGCTGCACGCCGCTGCCGTTCCGGCGGTTCACAATCTGCCGTGGCCGCCCGTCGCCCACGGTCTTCATCGACGAGCGTTTGACGATCGCCCGGGGCCAGTTCTTCTGGTTACGGTTGCGCTTCACGATCATGGCCGGACCCTCCGTTCGTGCCGTTCGAACGCCAATTCGAGAATGCGCGTGAGGAGGTCGCGGTAGGGCAGCCCGCTCGCCTCCCACAGCTTTGGATACATGCTGATGCTGGTGAACCCGGGAATCGTGTTCACCTCGTTCGCGATCACCTCCGTGCCATTCGCGACGAAGAAGTCGACGCGCGCGTAGCCTTCGCAGCCCATCGCCTGGTACATCCGCAGCGCGAGTTCGCGGACGCGTTCTGCGACCTCCGGTGCTATCGCCGCCGGGATGTTGAGCTGCGTTGTCGACGCTCCCGAGTACTTGCTGTCGTAGTCGTAGAAATCGCGGTCGGGCACGATCTCCCCGGCGATGCTCACCTCGGGGTACTCGTTTCCCAGCACCGAGCATTCGACTTCCTGGCCCTGGATGGCGGTTTCGACGACGGCCTTGTCGTCGTAGGCGAAGGCTGCCGCCCAGGCCTGGCCCAGGTCTTCGCGCGAGCGCACATGCGTGATGCCGACGCTCGAGCCGCCATTTGCCGGCTTCACGAAGCAGGGGTAGCCGATGGTCTCCTCGATGTACGTGCGGGCAGCGTCCGCGTCGTCGCGGACTTCCCAGGCGCGGACGACGGCATAGTCGGCCACGGGGATGCCAGCCTCGCGGAAGAGGGCCTTCATCAGCGCCTTATCCATGCCGATGGCGCTGGCGGCCACGCCGGCGCCGGCGTAGGGGATGTCCGCCATTTCGAGCAGCCCCTGGAGGCGGCCATCTTCGCCGTAGGTGCCGTGTACCAGCGGGAAGGCGACATCGCAGCTTGCCAGCGCTTCGAGCGCTTCGCCGCTCATGAGGAACGGGTGCGCGGGGCCGTCGAAGGCACGCGCCCCGGCGTCGAGTGCTGTCGCAGTCTCGCCGGGCGTGAGCCACTCGCCGCGGGTGGTGATGCCGATCGGCACGACCTCCCAGCGCTCGCGATCCAGCGCCGCCATGACGCTGCGCGCACTCACAATGCTTACCTCGTGCTCGCCCGAGCGGCCGCCGAGGAGGACTGCGACCCGTCGCCGTTCCATCACCAGTCCCCCACAAACGCGACTTCGCGCTGAAGTTCAATGCCGAATTGCTCGCGCACGCGCCGCTGTGCCTCTTCGACCAACCACGCCACATCGGCGGCCCGTGCGTTGCCGTAGTTCACGAAGAAGTTGCAGTGCTTATCGCTGACGGCGGCATCGCCCCGCTGCGCACCACGCAGCCCAACGGCATCGATGAGCTTCCAGGCCGGGTTCTCCGGCGGGTTCTTGAACATCGACCCGGCGTTGCGGCCCCGAGGCTGTGCGGAGAGGCGCCGCGTGTCATAACTCGCAGCCCGTTCAAGGAGTTCTTTTGCGTCGCCGGGCACCAGCCGGACCTCGGCTTCGAGCACGGTCTTCCCCTCGAACTGGCCACGCGTGAACACACTGCCGCGGTAGACCAGCCCGAGGTCGGAGGCGTCGACCCACTCGTCGCCGTCGCCGTGTTCCTGGAGGCGGACGCGCGTGAGCACGTCGCCGAGGCAACCGCCGTAGGCGCCCGCGTTGTACACCACTGCGCCGCCCAGCGTGCCGGGGATGCCCACCGCCCACGTGAGTCCTTCGAGGCCTTGGCGGCACATCTTTCGCGCGAAGGCGGCGAAGCTGGTGCCGCTCTCGACGACGAATGTCGTGCCGCCCTCGCGGGGCGTCTCCTTGCGCGCGCGGTTGTCGATCACGAGGCCGCGGATACCCGCGTCGGCAACGAGGATGTTGCTGCCGCTCCCGAGCACGAACACATCAACGCCCGCGTCGTGGGCGGCGTTGGTCGCGAAACCGAGCTGTTCCGCATCGCGGACAGTGAGGAAGAGGTCGGCCGGGCCACCCACGCCAAAGGTGGTGTGGCGCGAGAGCACCTCATCCCGGCGCAGTTCGCCACGGCCTTCGAGTGTGGTTGCGAGCCGTTCGACTGCCGTCATCGCAGCAACTCCACGATCTTTGGGCCGACTTCGGTGACGTCGCCCGCACCGATGGTGAAGATGACATCGCCGGGTTGCGCCAGCGCGGCCGCCTGGCGGGCTGCGTCGTCGAAGTCGGCCGCGTAGCGGGCCGCAGGGCTGGTGATCGCTTCCGCGAGGTCCTTTGCGCTGCGCCCGGGGAGCGGCTGTTCGCGGGCAGCGTAGGTTTCGAGCACGACGAGTTCGTCGAGCCCTTCCCAGCAGCGCGTCCAGTCGTCCCAGAGATAGGAGATGCGGCTGTAGGTGTGCGGCTGATAGACCCCGATGAGCCGGCGCCCCGCGAAGCGACCTCGCGCGGCTGCGATGGTTGCCCGCACCTCGGTCGGATGGTGGGCGTAGTCGTCCATGACGATCACGCCACCGGCCTCACCAACGGCCTCAAAGCGGCGGCGCGCACCCCGGAAGCGGGCCATCGCGTCGCGGATGGCGGCGAAGTCGACGCCGAGGCCGAGGCAGACGGCCGCGGCCGCGGTCGCGTTCCGCACGAAATGGTCGCCGGGCACGGGCATGTGAAGTTCGCCCATGGGCGCACCCGCGCGCCGTAGTGTGAAGCGCACGCCCTCGACCCCGGCTGTGATGTCCGTCGCCTGCCAGAAGCGAGTGCCGTCGATGCCGTACGTCTCCTCGCGGATGCCGGCATCTTCGACCGCTTCGGAGACGGCACGCGCCCCCGGGTCGTCCCAGCAGGCCAGCAGCAGGCCACCCGGCCTCACCTTGCGCGCGAATTCGACGAACGCCTCGTGGTACGCCTCGGCAGTGCCGTAGTAGTCGAGGTGGTCCGGCTCGACGTTGGTGATGACTGCTACTTCGGGCCTGTACTCGTGGAAGGCGCGTTTGTACTCGTCCGCTTCGACGACGCACAGGTCGCCGGCGCCCCAGGCCGCATGACCGCCAAGGTCGATGCTTTCACCGCCCAGCAGGTACATGGGATCGCGGCCAGCCTCGCGGAGGATGAAGGCGATAAGGCTCGAAGTCGTCGTCTTCCCGTGTGCGCCCGCGACGGCGATGACGCGCTTCTCGGCGGTGAGCCGCCCGACCATCTCCGCGCGCAGGATGACGGGGATGCCTCGCCGTCGCGCCTCGGCGATCTCCGGGTTGTCGTCGCTGGCAGCAGCGGTCGTCACCACGAGTTCGACCTCGGCGACGTTGCTCGCGTCGTGGCCCTCGAACACGCGGGCGCCGCGGGCTTCGAGCTCATGCGTGAACTTCGAGGGGCGCAGGTCGCTGCCGGTCACGCGGACACCGCGTTCGAGCAGAAGCTGGCCGATGGCGGACATGTGCATGCCGCCGGCGCCGATGAGGTGGACTGACTCTGGAAGCTGTGTCATCGCTTCGCCACCTCCCGTACGAGGTTTGCGATGGACATCGCGGCATCCGGCCGCGCCAGCGCCTTCGCGGCATCACGCATGCTCTGCAGGCGGCTGTTGTCCTCGAGGAGCGCTTCGATGCGCGCCGGTAGCTCGGAGATGTCCGCCTCTTCCAGCACGACCGCCGCTCCGTTGTCCGCCAGCCAGCCCGCGTTCTCGCGCTGGTGGCCGCCGGCGAAGGTACCGGGAATGAGGATGGATGGCAGGGCTGCGGCCGGGAGTTCACCGAGCACGCTCGCACCGGCGCGCATGACCGCAAGGTCGGCGGCGAGCATCACGAGCGGCAGATCGTCGCGGAACGGCGCGGGCCGGTAGCGGTCGGCGAGTGACCCGAGGTCGGCTCGGAGCTGCTGTGCACGAGCGGCGTCTCGCTCCCCCGTGACGTGGAAGACCACCGCTGTCTTCGCCAGGGCGGCGATATGTTCGAAGACGGCGCGGTTCAATGCCTGCGCGCCCTGGCTCGCCCCGGCGACCACCACGACCCGGTCGCCCGGAGGCACGTTGAGCTTCGCGCGGGCCTCGTCGCGGCTCGTGTCGAAGAAGATTGGGCGCACCGGGTATCCCGTGACGACCGTCTTCTTGCGGGGCAAGTAGGCGAGAGCGGCTTCGGTAGTGGTCGCCACGCGTGTCGCGAGGCGCTGCTCGGCGCTCACGGCCCAGCCGGGCGTGACGTCCGGGAGGTAGACAACGAGCGGCTTCCGCAGGAGGCGCGCGGCCACGCTCCCCGGGAAGCTCGCGTATCCGCCAGTGCTGAAGACCACGTCCGGTTTGAAGGCGCGGAGCTTGCGCACAGCCGTAAGCGTGCCCGCGCTGAGCCGGATGATGCTCTTTGCGAGTGAGAGCGGGCGCCGGCCGCGCACTGCGGCCGCGGGTACTGTTTCGAAGCGCAGGCCATGAGCCTCCACCCGTGCCCGCTCGCCCCGGTCCTCTGGCCCGAAGAAGCGCACTTCGTCGATACCGCCACCCTGTTGCAGTGCTTCGAGCACCGCGAGTGCGGGGAAGATGTGGCCACCGGTGCCACCTGCGGTGAGGGCGATGCGGAGCGTCATCGGCGTGACCTCCGCACGACGCCACGGGCGCGTGCCGATTCCGTGCGCGCGCGGGGTGGCGGGCCTTCGTCGCTCCCGTAGCGGGAGATGCTAATGAGCACACCCATGCCGAGCAGGATGGCTGCCAGCGCGTTGCCCCCGAAGCTCAGGAACGGGAGCGGGACACCCGTCAGGGGGATGACCCGGGTGATGCCGCCCATGTTGAGCAGCGCCTGGACAGCGATCCATGTCGTAATGCCGGTCGCAACCAGCATCCCGAACTCGTCGCGTGAGCGCCGGGCAACCTGGTAGCCGCGAATCATGAGGATCATGTAGAGCGCCAGGACCGCGCACGTTGCGATGAAGCCGAGTTCCTCACCCATGATGGCGAAGACGCCGTCGGTGTGACTTTCGGGGATGTAGAAGAACTTGCCGCGGCTCGCGCCGAGGCCGAGCCCATGGAGCCCGCCGTTGCCAAGCGCCTGCAGCGCCTGCAGCGTTTGGAAGCCGTTGCCGAGCGGATCGAGTTCGGCGTCGAAGAATGCCGTGAGGCGGTCGGCGCGATAGCCCGCTGCGGTGGCAAGGACCGCGATCGAGATCGCGCCGGTGATCCCAAGCGCCACCATCTGTATGAATGACGCGCCCGCCACCCAGAACATCGTCACCGTGATGGCGAGGATGATGACCGTGGTGCCAAGGCTCGGTTCGAGCATGATGAGCACGCCCACGGACCCGATGATGAGGACGAACGGCGCGAGGCCCTGGTCGAAGCTGCGGATGCTGTCGCCCTTCGATGCCAACCATGCTGCGAGATAGAGGATGACTGTGAGCTTCGCGAACTCGGCCGGCTGGATGGTGAACTCGCCGATCCCGAGCCAGCGACGGGCGCCACCGCCTTCAACGCCGACGATGAGCACTGCCGCCAGCGCGGCAATCGTGCAGAACATGATCGGCACTGCGTACCGCTGGTAGATCCGGTAGTCGGTCTTCATCGCTGCGACCATCAACACGAGGCCGAGTGCCGCCCACGCCCCCTGCCGGATGACGTAGTACTGCGGGTCGCCGAAGCGGGCGAGACCGATGACGAAGCTCGCGCTGTAGACGGCGATGAGCCCCGTGATGGTCAGCACAGCGGTGAGCGCCAGCAGCGCGTAGTCCGGGCGTCCCGGCGCCCATTCCGAGGAGCGGCTCAGGCTTGCCATGCCGGCGCCTCCTCGTATCCGGGCAGCGCCCGCACGAGCTCCCGGAACTCTTCGCCACGCGCCTCGAAATTGGGGTAGGCGTCGAAGCTCGTGCCTCCGGGCGCGAGCAATACGACGTCTCCCGCGTGGGCGAAGTCGGCCGCAGCGCGCACTGCCTCGGCGAGCGTTTCGAAGCGGCCGTTCCGAGGGACAGCCACGGCGACCTGCTCGTAAAAGAGGTCGCGTGCTTCACCGAAACAGACCACCGCCCGGCAGCGCTCCTGCGTGAGCGCCCGCAACTCCTCGAGCGGCAGGTTCTTGTCGCGCCCGCCCAGCAGCAGCACCACCGGCTCGTGGAACGACCGCAGCCCCGCAATGGTGCGTTCGGGCGAGGTCGCGATGCTGTCGTTCACGAATGTCACGCCGCCAGCGCGCCCGACGATTTCGAGCCGGTGGCCGACGCCATGGAACTCCCGTACTCCATCGCGGATGGCGTTGAGG
>JALOAP010000095.1 GCA_023228745.1 Dehalococcoidia bacterium
CGGAGGCCGAGCGCATCGGGCTGGTGTCACAGGTCGTGCCGCACGACGAGCTGATGCCGACGGCGCGGGCACTGGCGGCGAAGATCGCGGCAAACCCGCCGATCGCGATGCGGTACATGAAGGAAGGGCTGCGCATGTCGCGCCACGCCTCCATGGAGCAGATGGGTGCCTACATCGGCAGTTCGCTCGCCTACCTGTTCACCACCGAGGACCACAAGGAAGGGGCGCTTTCGTTCGTCGAGCGACGCGACCCGGTGTTCAAGGGCCGATAAGACCCACGCTGAAATAGACTCGCAACCGGGAAGCACGCCTGTTTCCTCGCTGTTACTGGCCCCTCCGCAATGCTGGGCTACCCCAAACACCCCAGCTTTGCAGGAGGGGTTCGCTTTGCAACGGAAACCTGGTGGCGTGGTCGTTATCACCGGTGGCTCGGCAGGCGTCGGGAGAGCCACTGCGAAAGCGTTCGCCCGGGAGGGCTACAACGTGGGCCTCATCGCCCGCGGGCGCGACGGGCTGGAGGGCGCGAAGCGGGAGGTGGAGGACCTCGGCACGCAGTGTCGCGACTACCGCGCTGATGTCGCGAGCGCGGCGGCGATCGAGGACGCGGCGGACTACTTCGAACGAGAGCTCGGGCCGATCGACATTTGGGTCAACAACGCGATGACCTCGGTGCTCGCTCCGGTGAAGGAGACGACTGCAGAGGAGTTCCGCCGCGTTACGGAAGTAACGTACCTCGGCTACGTCCACGGCACGCTTGCGGCGCTCCATCGCATGCTGCCGCGCGATGAAGGGGTGATCATCCAGGTTGGGTCGGCGCTGGCTTATCGTTCGATCCCTCTGCAAGCTGCCTACTGCGCGGCGAAACATGCCATCCTGGGCTTCACGGAATCGCTGCGAACCGAGCTCCTCCACGACAAGAGCGGCGTCCACGTCAAGATGGCGCACCTGCCGGCGGTCAACACGCCACAGTTCCGCTGGGTCCGGAGCAAGCTGCCGAACAAGGCCCAACCCCTGGCACCGGTCTTCCAGCCGGAAGTGCCGGCCGAGGCGATCACGTGGCTCGCGCACAGCAAACGTGACGAATTGTATGTGGGGTGGCCCGCGGTGAAGGCGATCTGGGGCGGCCAGATCGCCCCGCGGTGGCTCGACCATTACCTCGCCCGGAACGCGTATCAGAGTCAGCAGACGGATGAGCCCGAAGACCCGGGACGGGCTGACAACCTCTTCGAGCCGGTGCCGGGGGACCATGACACGCATGGGGTCTTCGACGAGCGCTCCCGCGATTTCAGCTGGCAGCTGGGCGTCACCACCCACCGGAAGCTGCTGACCGGCGTCATGGGCGGGGCGGCGGCGGTCGCCGCGGGCGTGATGGCAGTAACGCGCGCCGGCAACGGCCGCGAGAACCGATGAACGTGTGTTCGGAGGCACCGAGGACCCCGTCGCCCGGACGATGGCGACGGTTCCGGCGTGTGGGGGGTGCGGCGCCGGGCGGAGCTCACGCGCCGCTCAGCCGCCGCACCTGGCACTACTGCCGGAGGATGACGGCTTCGCCGCCGATGATGTATTCCGACATACGCTGGATGTGTTCCTGCTGGTAGGTACTCACGAGGCGCGTGAGGTCGCCGATCGAAACCAGCCCGGCAAGGCGGCCCTCGTCAACGATCGGGAGGTGGCGGAAGCGGTGCTCGGTCATCAGCCGCATCGCCTCCTCGACGTGCATCGAGGAGGGCACCGTGGTCGGGTCGGGGGTCATCACCTCGCCGACACGCGTCACAGCGGCGTGACGGCCTGGCCCGACGACACGACGTAGCACGTCCCGCTCGGTGAAGATGCCCACGATGGTGTCGCCTTCCATCACCAGCAACGCGCCGACGCCTCGTTCGTTCATCTCGTGAACTGCTTCGCGGACCGTGGCAGCAGGGGACGTCGAGTAGACTTCACGCCCCTTTTCGCCGAGAACAGAGCCGACATAGCCGTACATGCTCGCCTCCTCTCGCCGTGCTTCTGTCCGGTCATTGTAATGAGTTGTCAAGCGGAAACAGCTACGGAATGGGCGGCCGGATAACGGTTCAGCGGGAAAGCTTGAAGTTGTCCCAGGTCACGACGCGGTTCGGTTCGAAGCGAACCCAGCGCCAGTTCCGGCCACGCGCCGTGGCGTCATTTCGCTTCGGTTCGGCCGCTTCGCCGTGTCCGCCGGCATACTTCCTGCCCATTTGCCAGCGCGCCTCTTCGAGGTGCGGATCGGCCGCTTCTGCCGCTGCATCTTCGAGTACCGTGCCGTGGCCCTGGAACATGGCCCCCTGGAGCTCCGGGAAGCGCTCGTTGCGGTCGACCAGGACAGTGGCTGCCGGGCTGCGGCGAAGGTTCACAACCTTCTGACCGCGGCAGTAGAAATAGATGTTGCCGCCAGCCCAGCCGAACCAGAGGGGCGTCAGGTTGATACGCTCGCCGGGGCCGAGCGTTGCCACCCTCATGTTCCAGGTGGTGAGCATGAGCTCATCCAACTGTTCCGGGGTGAGTGCAAGGTCTTTTGGAATGGCCATTCGAACCCTCAACGATTGTGGTGCCCGCATCATAGTGTCGCGGACCGACTGCGGGGGGACGCTCGAACTCCGCCAGCGGGGATGTTACGATGGCCGTGCGAACGGGCGGGTGTGGTTCAATGGCAGAACGCGACCTTCCCAAGGTTGAGACGAGGGTTCGATTCCCTTCGCCCGCTCCATCTCCGTTCGAAGTCTGACCCGGCGTCTGCGCCCTACTCCCGCCGGTTGCCTCCATGAGGTGCACCGTGACAGCGGCCACAACAGTAGGTGAATCGCGAGACGCCGTTTTGTTTGCCCGGCGGATTGCCACGCGGCTGGGGGAAGTCCCTGGCGTGGCGGCTGTTGCCCTCGGGGGGGCACACGCACGGGGAGCCGCGCGTCCCGACTGAGACATCGACCTCGCGATCTACTACCACCCATCGCGGCGGGTGGACCTCGAAGCGCTGCAGCGGCTCGCCTCGGAGCTCGACGATGAGCAGCGGCCAGCGACGGTCACCCGCCCGGGCGAATGGGGTGCCTGGGTGAACGGCGACGCGTGGTTGCGCATCGAGGGCGAGCACGTGGACTGGCTCTACCGCGACATCGCCCGGGTGTCGGAGGTCATCGCCGACTGTCGCGAAGGCCGAATCACCGCGGACTACTACCTTGGCCATCCACATGCGTTTCACTCCTACATCTACGCGGGCGAAGTAGCCACCTGTGGGCCGCTACACGACCCCGGAAACGTGCTCGGCGCATTGAGGGCACTGGTCACGCCCTACCCCCGGGCGCTGAAGTGTGCGCGAGCTCAGGAACCTGTCGTTGTAGCAAGCACGTGGCAGGGGGCAAACTTGCCGTTCACGTGAAGAGCAGGTACATAAACGACGCACAATCCCCCCGAGCCGGAACGCAGCAGCGCCCGGACTCAGAAGGCAGGCATCATTCCCTTGGCTGAAACACGGAAGATCCTTCCAGCCCCAACCCCGGAGACACAGGCGTTCTGGGACGGCATGAAGGCTGGCGAGCTGCGTCTGCAGCGCTGTCTCGACCCCCACTGCGCCCATGTCTATTTCCCTCCCCGCCCGTTCTGTCCCGGCTGCGGTTCACGGCAGGTCGAATGGTTCGCCTCCAGCGGCCGTGGCACGCTCTACAGCTACGTCATCAACGAGCGCCCGGCACCCGGTTTCGAAGCGGAAGCGCCATACGCGATTGCGGTGGTGCAGCTCGATGAGGGCCCGCGCATGATGACCAACCTCGTGGACGTGGAGCAGACGCCCGAGGCGCTGCAGCTCGATATGCCGCTCGAAGTCACGTTTGTGGAAGCCTCGAGCGAGGTCACCCTGCCCAAGTTTCGCCCGGCCGGAGGTGCGCGATGAAGCCCGGAAGCATTGCCATCGTGGGCGCCGCCGAGACCACCGAACTTGGCCTGATCCCTGATGTCTCGCAGATTGGCTTGCACGCCGACGCAGCGCTCAACGCGCTCGCCGACTGCGGCCTTTCGCCCAAGGACATCGACGGGGTCGCTACGGCAGGGGAGTCGCCCACCGCCATCGCTCACTACCTCGGCATCACCCCGACGTGGGTCGACGGTACCGCCGTGGGCGGCTGCTCGTTCATGCTGCACGTGCGTCACGCAGCGGCAGCGATCAACGAGGGCCTTTGCACGACAGTGCTCATCACGCACGGCGAGAGCGGTCGATCGCGCGTCGGCGCCGGCGGGTGGAACGTCGCGCGCCAGAGCCTGCAGGGCCAGTTTGAAGCCCCTTACGGGCCGATGGGTCCCCCATCGACGTTCACGATTCCCGTGCTCCGCTACATGAAGGAGTTCGGCCTCACGCACGAGCAGCTTGCGATGGTCGCCGTGGTGCAGCGCGAATGGGCGGCGAAGAACCCCCGCGCGACGATGAAGGACCCAATCACCGTGGAGGACGTGCTCAACTCGCGGATGATCGCCTATCCGTTCCGGCTCCTGCAGTGCTGCCTCGTGACCGACGGCGGCGGTGCACTGATCGTGACCTCTGCCGATCGTGCCAGGGACTTCCCGACGAAGCCGGTCTATGTCATCGGCACTGGCGAGAGCGTTGAGACGCCGATGATAAGTCAGATGGAGGACTTCACCACCTCGAAGGCGTTCCGCGTCTCCGGGAAGAAGGCGTTCGAAGAGGCTGGCATCTCGCACGACGACGTCGACCACCTGATGATCTACGACGCCTTCGCACACCTGCCGATCTACGGGCTCGAAGACCTTGGGTTCGTGGGCCGGGGTGAAGCGGGACAGTTCATCTGGGAGGGGAACACGCGGCCCGGTGGCAAGCTCCCGCTGAACACGAATGGTGGCGGCCTCAGCTACATGCACTCAGGGATGTACGGGATGTACGCCCTCCAGGAGAGCGTCCGCCAGATGCGCGGCATCGCCCCGGCGCAGGTCCCCGACGCCAAGATCAGCGTCTGCCACGGCGTCGGCGGAATGTTCGGCGCGAGCGGGACGATCATCATGGCGAATGAGCGGCCGTAAGACTGCGCCGAGGTCGAAGGGCTGAGGACTTAGGACTCAGTGGGAGGCGGTTTAGTGGCGAGAGTCGAGCGATTCGAGGAATTGACTTGATCGCCTGGCAAAGGGTGCGCGCGCTGACCGCTGCAATTTACCAGGTCACCTCGACCGGTAGGTGCAAGAGCCTTCGGCTTATCCGGGCAGATCCAGCGGAGCGCGGTCTCGGTCATGGCGAACATCGCCAAGGGATTCGAACGCGGCGGACGAGGAGAGTTTCATCAGTTCCTGTCCATCGCAAGAGGTTCCTGTGCCGAGACCCGCTCCCGCCTCTATGCCGGCTTCGACGTCGGCTATCTCACGCCCGAAATGTTCGGTACTTTGAAGGAACAGACGGAAGAGGTGACCCGCCTGGTTGCGGGGCTTCGCTCCGCCGTCGACAGGCAACGGAGGGAACAAACCGGCCATGATTGAGTCCTCAGTCCTGAGTCCTAAGCCCTGTCTCGTCATCGGTTTGGCCGGCACTATTGCGGCCGGGAAATCCACGGTGGGGCAGATTTTGGTGGAGGCAGGGGCGTCGCATTGCGACGGCGATAAGCTGGTCCACAAGCTCTATGACCCGGGGACGCCGGGGTTCGACCGGGTTGTCGCAGCGTTTGGGAAGGATGTGATTGGCGCCGACGGCTACATCGACCGGAAGGCGCTCGGCGCGAAGGTGTTCGGCAAGCCCGCGGAGATGAACCGGCTTACGACCGCGATGGGCTCCATCACGGAGGCTATCAAGGGCGTCATCGACGGCTGGCGGGCGGAGCTGCCGGCCGAAGGCGTCGGTGTTATGGAAGCCGTGAACTTGATGGAGCCCGGGTATGCGCGCTGGTGCGACCAGGTCTGGCTCATCGGCGTGGACGACGCGGTCGCGAAGGAGCGGCTGATCGAGACCCGCGGAATGTCGCCAGAGGAAGCAGACCAACGCATCGGGGCGATGATCCCTCTCGAACGCCGCGCACCGGGTGCGGACTGGGTGTACAAGAACAACGGCTCGATAGAGGAGCTGCGCGAGGCCGTCCTCGCCGAGCTCGCGCGGATTCGTGCAGCACACAGCGCGGGGAAGCTCCCGGAATCGAACTTCGAGCCGTGGTGGCAGGCGTTCGTCACAGAGAACCGGGAAAACCTGAAGAAGACGGGCGTCGTCCTCGCTGACGAGGTGTAGGACAACGCGGAAATACCCCCGGCGGCCTCGTCGAGGCGACACAGGGTGACGCCCGCCGCTCGGACTTCGGTGCTGCCCCGGCCTATCGTTATGGTATGCGTCCGGAGTATCGCGAAGAGCCCTGCCGCAGCGCCCTCAACCGCGTCGAGGGGTTGCCGTTTCGCTGGTCGCTGAACCCGTACATGGGGTGTGCGCACCGGTGCACGTTTTGCTACGTCCGGGGGTTCGAGCTGAGAGCCGAACGGCCCTCGGGTGAGGCGTATGGCCGCTCGATCCGCGTGAAGACGAACGTGGTGGAGGTGCTGCGTGGGGAGTTACAGCGCCGTTCGTGGGAACGCGAGACGGTCGCTCTGGGCACGGCCACCGACCCCTACCAGCCGGTGGAGGGCGAGTATCGCCTGACGCGCGGCTGCATCGACGAGCTGGGCGCAGCGCGCACGCCCATCTCGATCATCACACGCAGCCCGATGATCGTTCGCGACATCGATGTGCTGGCAAACGCGGCGCGACGGGCGGACGTGCAGGTGAGTTTCTCCGTGCCGACGCTCGACGAGCGTGCCTGGCAGACCACAGAGCCTGGCACCGCACCCCCACGGCAGCGGTTGCGCGCACTCGAACGGCTGAGCACCGAAGGCATCAAAGCTGGCGTTGCGGTCGCACCCATCCTTCCCGGGCTCACCGACGCATCGGAGCAGCTCGAAGCGGTGCTCAGGGCGGCGCGGGATGCGGGCGCGGCCTACGTCTGGTGCCGCGTGCTGGACCTTCGCCCGGGCAAAAGGGAACACTTTCTCGAGCGGCTGGCTGTCGACTGGCCGGAGCTCGTCCCGGTGTACGAGCGGCTGTACACGCGCGCCTACCTGCGCGCCCAGGAGAAGGCAGCGATCACTGAGCGCTTCGCCACGGTCGCGGCGGCTTTCGACATCCGGGATCGCCGCATTCGGAAGTTGGAGGCTCCGCCCCCACCGCGCCAGCTGGCCCTCTTCGCGTAACAGTTGCCGCAGGCAGCCCCCCACACCTAGGATCTGCACTACCAAACGACGAGGAGGCCGGAATGGCCGAGAAGACGTTCACCTTCCCGGTCGACCGCACGGCGATCATGCTGTTCGCGCGGTCGGTCCTGGATATCCGCCCTGAGTTCACCGACCCGGACGCGCCGGAAACGAAGGCACTGGGTGGCATGGTTGCCCCGCCGACATTCACGTGGGCCAGCTCGCACTACGAGCCGGATTACGCGCTCGACCTTACGCGCCCGCGCAAGGAACCGCGCCAGTCCGCGCCTTCGATGGCGGGCGGTGGTGGCGGGCTTGGCCGGGGCCTGCATGGCGAGCAGCACTACGAGTACTTCCACCCCATCTATGCCGGCGACGAACTGACCGTCACCATTGGCCCGGGCGAGACGTGGACGAAGGAAGGGCGCCGTGGCGGCAAGCTCACCTTCAGCGAGCAGATCTACGACTACACGAACCAGGATGGCGTCCTCTGCGTCCGCGCCCGGATGATCGGCGTGCAGACCGAGAAGGCCGTCGAGCAGTAGAGGACGAAGAAGAATGACGCTGAAAGTTGGCGATAAGCGTGACCAGACGGTCATCGAGAACATCTCGCGCACACACATCGTGAAGTACGCGGGCACGAGCGGGGACTACAACCCGCTGCACCACGACGACAGCTTCGCCCAGATGGTCGGCTATCCGACGGTCTTCGCCCACGGCATGCTCTCCATGGGCCTCACCGGACGGATGCTGACCGACTGGCTCGGGCCGGTGGCGCTGCGCAAGTACGGCGTTCGCTTTACCAAGCAGGTCTTCCCGGGTGACACCCTGACCGCCCACGGCGAGGTCACCGACGTCACCGAGGACGGTGACAAGAAGCTTGCGACGATCCGTGTCTGGACGACGAACCAGAAGGACGAGACGGTCATCGAAGGCGAGGCCGTCGCGGCCATCGACTAACCCGCACTGTCACACCACCAAGACAGGCCATCCGTTCGGATGGCCTGTCTTTCTTGGCAGGCGTCTTACAGGCCGCCACTGCGTGGAGACGACGGCCCGCGCCACCTGGGCTCGCTAAGGCGCGAGCGCCTTCGTATCGCGCTCGTCGCGAAGCTTCGCGACGATCTCCGTCACGGGCATCGCGCCGAGGTCGCCGCCGCCGCGGACGCGGAGCGCAGCCGCCTTCGCCTCCGCCTCGCGGTCGCCGACAACGAGGATGTACGGCACCTTCTTGAGCTGCGCATCGCGGATCTTCGCGTTCATGCGGTCGTTGCGGGCGTCGACATGGACGCGCAGCCTCTCGGCGCGGAGCTTCGCCGCGACTTCGTTCGCGTACTCCACGTGCCGGTCGGCGATTGGCACAATCACCGCCTGCGTGGGTGCCAGCCAGAGCGGGAAGTTGCCCTCGTACTCCTCGATGAGCAGCGCGACCATCCGCTCCATGGTCGAGAGCACGCCACGGTGCACGATGATTGGTTGCTTGCGGCCCCCGTCCTCGGCGACGTATTCGAGGTCGAACTGGTTGGGCAGGTGGAAGTCGACCTGGATGGTGACGAGCGTCTCGTCCTTCCCTGCGGCAGTCTGGAACTGCACGTCGATCTTCGGGCCGTAGAACGCGGCTTCGCCCTGTGCTTCGTAGAACTCGAGGCCGACTTTTTGGAGGACGCCACGGAGCAGCGCTTCGCCCTTCTCCCACATCGGCGGGTTATCGACGTACTTCTCGGTGTCGTTGGGGTCGCCCAGGGAGAGGCGGTAGCTGTAGTTGCTCAGGCCGAGGGCGCCATACACCTGCTCCATGAGCCGCAGGACGCCTTCGACCTCCTGCTCTACCTGCTCGGCGTCGGCGCAGAAGATGTGCGCATCGTTCAGGGTCATGATGCGGACGCGGCTCATGCCGGAAACCTGGCCGGACTTCTCCCAGCGGTGCATGTTGCCGAGCTCCGCGATGCGAATCGGGAGTTCGCGGTAGGAGTGCTGTCCGGAGGCGTAGACCATGATGTGGTGCGGACAGTTCATGGGGCGCAGGAAGTACTCCTCGCCCT
>JALOAP010000096.1 GCA_023228745.1 Dehalococcoidia bacterium
CAGCTCATCGAAACCGCGCGCGAGATGGGCGTCGATGATGCCGCAACCATCCGCAAGCAGGACCTCATTTTCCGCCTGCTGCAGGCGCAGGCCGAGGCCCGCGGCAACATCTTCTCCGGTGGATTCCTCGAGGTCAGCGATGACGGCAACTATGGCTTCCTGCGCGGCGAAAGCATGCTGCCCGGCCCGCACGACATCTACGTCTCGCAGTCGCAGCTTCGCCGCTTCGGGCTTCGCCCCGGCGACTACGTTACGGGCCAGGTCCGCCACCCGAAGGACAACGAGAAGTATTACGGGCTGCTCAAGGTCGAGGCCGTCAACGGCATGGACCCGGAAACCGCCAAGCGCCGGCCCTACTTCGAAAACCTCACGGCGATCTTCCCCAACGAGCAGCTCAAGCTCGAAACGACGCCGGACAACCTCACGCATCGCATCATCGACCTGATCGCCCCCATTGGGCGGGGCCAGCGCGGTCTCATTGTCTCGCCGCCGAAGGCCGGCAAGACGATGCTCCTGAAGAACATCGCCAACGGCATTACCACCAACTACCCGGACGTGCACCTCATCGTCCTCCTCATCGGCGAGCGGCCCGAAGAGGTGACCGACATGCAGCGCAGCGTCCGCGGCGAAGTCGTCAGCTCCACGTTTGACGAGCCCGTCGAGGACCACACGCGCGTCGCCGAGATGGCGCTCGAGCGCGCCAAGCGGCTGGTCGAAGGCGGCCAGGACGTGGTCATCCTCATGGACTCGATCACCCGCCTGACCCGCGCCTACAACCTCGCGCTGCCGCCTAGTGGGCGCACGCTCTCCGGCGGTGTCGACCCGATCGCGCTCTATCCGCCGAAGCGGCTCTTCGGCGCCGCGCGAAAGTGCGAGGAAGGTGGTTCACTCACGATCCTCGCCACCTGCCTCGTCGATACAGGCTCGCGCATGGACGAAGTCGTGTTCGAAGAGTTCAAGGGCACGGGCAACATGGAACTCCGGCTCGACCGTCGGCTCGCGGAGCGGCGCTTCTACCCGGCGATCGACATCCAGGCGAGCTCCACCCGGCGCGAAGAGCTCCTGCTCGACGAGAAGACGCTCAAGGGCGTCTGGCTGGTCCGTCGTATGACGGCGATGATTTCGCAGAGCTCGCCGAACCAGCTCGAGGCCACGGAGCGCCTGCTCGAACGCATCGCTCGCACGAGCACGAACGAGGAGTTCCTCGCCAGCCTGAAGACGGACCTGTAGGCCGGAAGCCCGGCGTGCGGGTGGTCGTGGGCGGTGCCGCCATTTCCCGGTGCTTTTAAAATTCGTCCACCAAAATTTAAAGAGTCAGCTCTGGTGTTCAAGCGAATTTGAAAAGCCCAGGCGCGGCTGATGATGAGCGAACGTGCAACTATTACAGTCGCGTAACGCTGCCTCACTCTCCTTGCCGGTCACGTTATGCTAACCACCCTCCGGGCGGAACTAACTTCCGAGCGGGCGTCCACCGGCCCACGGTGGGGAAGCAATCAGCGGCGGTGCAAGATGTGGGAGGTATTGCCCGGCGTCGTCTCCGTTCCTGACACACCGGATTCGACCGCGACGAAGCTCTGGGTAAGCGACCGGGAGGGGAACCTGGTGCTCGTCAGCGACGCCTGGTACGCCTATGCCGGGTTGCCCCGAGACGATGCCCTTGGTTGCGGCTGGCTCGAGGCCGTTCACCCGGATGACCGGCAGCTTTGCCTCGGGAAGTTGGAAGCCGCCCTCGCTCGGCGCGCCCCATACGCCGTTGAGTACCGGCTGCGCAGGGCCGATGGGCAGTACCGCTGGGTGGTCGATGCGGCCCGGCCGCGCCTGGGTGATGGGGGCGAATTCGCCGGCTTCGTCGGCGTGGTCATCGACATCCACCAGCGGAAGATGTCGGAACTCGTCCGAATGGAGAGCGACCGGCTCTTTCGTCTTCTCGCCGACAACATCGGGTGCCTCGTCTGGATGGCGGACCCGCAGGGCCGCACCTTCTGGTGCAACCGGCGCTGGCGCGATTATGCCGGCGTCTCCCTGGAGGAGATCGTTACCTCCGACTACTCCGAATTCGTCCATCCCGAACACATGGAGCGCATTGCCTTGGAGTTCCAGGCGGCGTGGAGCGCTGGCCAACCGTGGCGGGGTATGGCGCTGCTACGCGCGAAGGATGGCTCCTACCGCTGGTTCCTCTGCCTCGCAAATCCCATTCACGGCAACGACGGAGAGATTGTCTCCTGGGTCGGCACCTGCACCGATGTCAACCAGGAAGTCGAGGTCGAGGAAGAGCTTCGCTCCGCGCAGCGCGAGCTCGAGCGGGCGCTCAGCTTGAAGGACGAGTTCCTCGGCCTTGTGTCGCACGAACTCCGCACGCCGCTGACGGCTATCCTCGCGGGCAGCCGGCTGATGTCCCATGAGCTGTCGGCCGAACAGCAGCGCGAGGTCGCGGCCGAGGTGGCCACAAACGCCGATCGGCTCGCCACGCTGGTGGAGAACATGCTCATCCTGGCGCGGCCCGAGTCCGACTCCCCGACTGCCTCCGATCTTGAGCCGCTTCAGCTCCAGCGAATCGTGGCCGCCGCCGTTAAGCGCCATGGGACGCGGTTCCCCGGCCGGAGAATCCTCCTGCAGGTCGGCACCGAGGACATCATCGTCGAGGGGCAAAAAGCCTGGATCGACCAGATCCTCGAAAACTACCTTGGCAACGCCGAGAAGTACGCCAACCCCGACGCACAGTTCGTGGTGCAGGTGGAACGCGTGAACCAGGAGGCGATCGTCCGTGTGCTGGACGAAGGCCCCGGACTCTCCGATGTGAACATCGACGAGCTCTTCGATGCCTTCTACCGTTCGTCCGTGGCGCGCTGGCAAGCGAAAGGCGTCGGCCTCGGCCTTGCGGTGGTCAAGCGGTTGGTGACGATCCAGGGCGGGCGCGTGTGGGCCCGCAACCGGCGCGATGTGCAGGGTGCCGAGTTTGGGTTCGCGCTCCCCCTGTCGCGTTTTGCCGGTCTCGTCTGAGCGGGTAGCGTCGGCCTCTTCGCCATCCCTGCGTGGTACTTCCCGCTGGCGCCGCGTGCGCCATACTGGGGTGAACCACCCCGAAGGATTGCGCCGCATGGTTCGCCGCCTCTGCGACGAAACGGATGCCCGTCGCCTGCTGAATCCCGGCCCTGTCGCCATCGTCACCACTGACTGGCGCGGGACCGCCAACGCTGCCCCCATCGCCTGGACGGCGCCGCTCTCGATGGCGCCCCCGCTTGTGGGCGCGGTCATCCACCCCGGCCGCCACACCGCCGCGATGATCCGCTTTAGCGAAGAGTTCGCCATCAACATCCCCGGCCCGGCACTGCTCAAGCAGACTGCCTTTCTCGGCACGCAGACGGGCCTGGATAACGACAAGATCGCAGCCGCTGGCCTCCAGACCTTCGCCGCACAGCGCATCGAAGCGCCGCTCATCGAGGGTTGCCTCGCCTGGATTGAATGCGGCCTCCAGGACGTCATCCCTATCGGCGACCACACGATGTTCGTCGGCCGCGTCGTGAAGGTGCAGGCGATGGACGAAGCCTATGCGCAGACGTGGCTGCTCGAATCGCGTGAACACAGCCCGCTCGTCTACCTCGGCGGCACGAAGTATGCGGTCCTCGGCGACCCGCTCGAGGCCGTCATCGAAGTAGACGAACACGGCAAGCTCATCGCCGAGACGCCGGAAGAGCGCGAAGAACGGGAGGAGCGCGAAGCCCAGGAGCGCGAACAAGCCGAGCGTGGCGACACCACCGAGCAGCCGTAGGGACACACTGCCGGGCACTCGGCACTACCCGTCGTGCGACGCGGCCCACTCCAGCAGCCGCTCCGCGGGCCATGTGTTCACGATGCGCTCGACCGGCACGCCGCATTCCTCCGCGCGGCGCGTGCCGTAGGGCAGCCATTCGAGCTGGCCCGGCGCATGCGCGTCGCTGTCGATCGAGAACAGGCAGCCCATTTCGACGGCGAGGCGCAGCAACGGCCGCGGCGGGTCCAGCCGTTCGGGTCGCGAGTTGATCTCCACCGCCTTCCCGAATTGCGCACACGCTGCGAATACCAGCTCGTGGTCGAACTCCGATTGCGGCCGGCCACGGCCCGTTACGAGCCGGCCCGTGCAATGCCCGAGGATGTCCGTGTGCGGGTTGGCGATAGCCGCGATCATGCGAGGGGTCATCTCCTCCGCGGGCATGCGGAGCTTGCTGTGCACGCTCGCGATCACGATGTCGAGCTGCGCCAGCAGCTCCTCCTCCTGGTCGAGCGAGCCATCCTCCAGGATGTCCACTTCGATGCCGGTGAGGATGCGGAAGGGCGCGAGCCGCTCGTTCAGTCCGGCCACGACTTCGAGCTGCTCCCGCAGGCGTGCCGGGCTCAGACCGCGGGCGACCGTCAGCCGCGGCGAGTGGTCGCTGAGCACCATGTACTCGTGCCCGAGCGCGATCGCCGCCTCGGCCATCTCCTCGATCGGGCTGCCGCCATCCGACCAGTCGGAGTGCACGTGGCCGTCCCCGCGCAGGGCCGCGCGGATTGGGCCGCCATCCGGGATTTTCGGCCCCTTCCCTTCTTCGAGCTTGAGCAGGTAGCCCGGCGGGTCGCCGCGCAGCACCTCCAGGACGACGCGCTCGGTCGCCTCGCCGATGTTCGGAAGCGTGCGCAGCTTGCCGCGCGCCGCCAGCTCCTCGACTTCGCCCGGAGCCAGTGCCGCGATGGTCGCTGCCGCCCGCCGGAATGCCCGCACCCGGTAGGTCGGCTCGCCCGTGCGCTCCAGGTGGAACGCGATCCGCTTCAGGGCCTCAACGGGGTCCATGGCGGCATGGTAGCCCCCCAGTTCGCTCCAGTGCTCCCGCACTTGCAACTGAACGCTGGGAGCTGGTCAGCGGGCGGGAGTCGAGCACCCGCGCGCGCTCACGTAGAATGCGCCCACGAACGAACGCGCGGTGCGCCAGCTCTGGGGGTGGGCCGCCGAGTCGTACGTCCTCAAACCTGAATTGGAGAACCAACATGTCGCTTGAAGGGCGCGTTGCGCTTGTTACCGGGGGTGGCCGCGGCATCGGCCGTGGCATTTCGATGGCACTCGCACAGGATGGCGCGACCATTGCCGTGAACTACCGCCGCGACGAAGAGGCCGCGCGCGAGACTGTCGCTTCTATCGAACAGGCCGGGGGCAAGGCGAAGATGTACGCCGCCTCCGTGGACAACTGGGACGAAGACAAGGCGATGGTCGAGCAGATCCTCGCGGACTTCGGCCACATCGACATCCTGGTGAACAACGCCGGCATTGCCAGCCGCGGCCAGAGCGTCTTCGACACCGACATCGCCGAGATGGAACGCGTGGTGCGGACGCACGCCTTTGGCCCGTACTACCTGAGCAAGCTCGTACTTCGGAGTATGCGCGAGCAGCCGCGCGGCGACATCATCATGATCTCCAGCGTCGCCACCGACGGAAACGCCGCCAACGGCTCGCCCTACAACATGGGGAAGGCCGCCGAAGAGGCCCTCGCACTCACGCTCTACAAGGAGGAGCGCAAGCACAACATCCACGTGAACATCGTCGCGCCGGGTCTTGTTGAGTCGGAGATGGGCCGCCGGTTGGCGCAGGCCACGATGGGCGCAAAGGACATACGCGAACTCGATGCCAGCAGCCCCTTCGGGCGCGTCTGCCAGCCGGAGGATGTCGCGAACGTCGTCCGGTTCCTTGTGTCCGACCTGGCGGGCTACGTCACGGGCGAGCGCATCCGCGTCCACGGTGGGGGCGCGATCGGGGGGTAGCCCGGGTCTGGTTGTGTGCCCCGCACCGCCATGCGGTACGCGGGGCACACGTCGTTCCTATTGCCCGCACTCGGGCTTCGAAAGCCGGTAGCGGCAGAGGTCCGCACCCTTGAGCCGCCACTCGATGCGCTCGACTTCGCACCCGGTCACGCGGCGGAGGTAATCCAGTTCCGCCGCACAAAGCGCCGGCGCCGCGGTGGCGGCATCGAGAATGGGGCAGTGGTGCAAGGTGAGCTCGGCCGGGCTGCACTCTGCGACCGAGGGCATGTACCCCTCGTCTTCAAGGAGTTCGGCGATGGCGGCAGCGCGTTCCCTGCCGCCCGCACCGGGTGGCAACGTGGTGCGGTTGAATCGCTCTTCGACCGTCTCGTGGAGCACCTTCTCGAGCAACCCCGGCGCCTCGTCGCGAGTGGCCTTGACGAGCGCGAGGGTGAGCTCGCGGTAGGCGGTGGGGAAGAGCGAGTACCCCTCCTCCGTGAGGCGATAGATGAAGCGCGGGCGGCCGCGCCGCTCGGCCTCCTGCCGATAGACGACATAGCCGGCGCGTGTGAGCAGCGCGAGATGATGGCGTACAGCGCCAGCAGTAATGAACAGCCCCCGTGCGAGATCTTCGGTACCCATTTCCTGGTTGAACTTGAGCAGCCGGAGAATGTCGCTTTGTGTGGATGCGAGGGCGTGAAGTTGTCCGTCTTCAACCACAAGCCGTCCCCGGAAAACATGGTGGAGCAGTGGCGTGGGGCTGGCGCCTCTCCTCCCTGGCGGTTTTCTTGGTAACTCAATCTGTCTTATGGAATCTCGAGTGTTCGAGTTGACATCTGCTCATGACCTCACGTAGATAAAACAGGGTTTTGTGAATCTTTCTTCGCAAAACCCAAACAACACATTCACCTCCGGTGACGGGAGCACATTGAGCATGGCGGAGCAGAAAGTGACTCCGGGAGATAACGTGTACTTCATGAGTGGTCGACTCCTGGGCCACGTCGCCGAGGTCGGCGCCGACGCCTTCGCGGTCGATGCTGCAAATGGGCGTCTCTGGCTCTACAACAAGGTCCTATTCACGGCAGATAACGGGCGGGTTACGTTGATCTGTGAGCCCGACGGTCTTCCAAATTACCAACTCGACCAATCAGGTTAGCCGCGAATAGTGCCCTCTCCTGGACAAGGCATGGTTGGTACTCCACCGTACCGTCGCAAGCGCCAGAATAACCTTTGTACCGTCCGTAACGAATAACGGACGTATAACAACTCACCAGCCGCAATTGTCCGCCGAATACAGCGGAGGGCGGTTCGCTCTGCTGCCGGAAAGAGCCCTGCGAGTATCGATGAGCGCATAGACGGCACGTGCCCGGGCGTGCGATCAGGCCTGCGGCTGACATAAGTGCGTCGATCCCACCGGCCGTGAGGGCTAGAATGGCCCTTCGCCGCCAATATGTTCACGCATCTACACGTTCATACCGAGTATTCGCTCCTCGATGGCATGACCAGGATGGGGGCGCTCATGGATCGCGTGAAGGCGCTCGGCCAGGAAGCCGTGGCGATGACCGACCACGGCGCCCTCTATGGCGCGATCGACTTCTATCGCGAGGCCATCGCCCGGGGCATCAAGCCCATTATCGGCGTCGAAGCCTACGTCGCACCCGGCAGCCGCTTCGGCCGCGAACGTTCCGACGCCTCGCCCTATCACCTGCTCATGCTCGCCCGCAACCTGCAGGGCTACAAAAACCTCATCACGCTCGTCACGAAGGCCAACCTCGAGGGGTACTACTACAAACCCCGCGTGGACCGCGAACTGCTCGAGCAATACAACGAGGGCATCACCGTCCTCAGCGGCTGTCCGTCCTCGGAGTTCCACCGCCGGATCCAGGAGGGCGACCGCCAGGGCGCGGTCGAAGTCGCGAAGTGGTACCGGGAAGTGTTCGATGGCCACTACTACCTCGAAGTGCAGGACCACGGCGACGAGAAGTTCACCCGCCTGAACCCGGTGATTGGAGATATCGGCAAAGAGCTCGGTATCCCGGTGGTGGCCACGAACGACAGCCACTACACGCACCCGCACGAAGCCGACGCTCACGACGTCCTGCTCTGCATCGGCACGAACGCAACCGTCGACCAGCAGGACCGCTTCAAGTTCGAAGGCGGCGGCTACTACGTGAAGAGCGAGCAGGAGATGCTCGCCCTCTTCCCGGATAACCCCGAGTGGGTCACCAACACCCAGCTCGTCGCCGACGAGTGTGACATCGAGCTCACGTTTGACCGCCAGCTCCTGCCCCAGCCGCCCGTGCCGGTGGGGCGCACGAGTGAGGATTACCTCGCGGAGATCTGCAACCAGGGGCTCCGCCGCCGCTTCCCGGACGTCACGCCTGAGCTCCAGCAGCGGCTGGACTACGAGCTCGATGTACTTCGTCAGACCGGCTTTTCCGATTACATGTTCGTGGTCAAGGAGATCGCGGACTATGCACGCGAGCAACGCATCCGCATGGGTGTCCGCGGCTCAGCGGCGGCGTCTCTCGTGCTTTACACGCTCGGCGTCACCGACATCGACCCGGTCGCCAACCGCCTCGTGTTCGAGCGCTTCCTCAACCTCGAACGCCGCGAAATGCCCGACGTCGACTTCGACTTCGAGGACGAGCGGCGCGATGAACTCATCCGCTTCGCCTACGACCGCTACGGGCACGATCGCGTCGCGCAGATCATCACGTTCGGGACACTGGGTGCGAAAGCCGCTATCCGCGACGTCGGCCGCGCGCTCGGCATCTCCTACGCGGAGACGGATCGGGTCGCCCGCCTCGTGCCGAACGCGCTGCACATCACCCTCGCGGATGCGCTCGAACAGTCGCAGGAGCTGAAGGAAGCGGTCGAAGCTGACCCAAAGGTGCGCCGCCTCTACGAGACCGCGAAGCAGCTCGAAGGCGTCGCGCGCCACGCGAGCACGCACGCCGCCGGGGTCGTCATCTCACGCGACCCGCTCTCCGAATACGTGCCCCTGCAGCGCCCGAGCCGTGGAGACGAAACGAGCATCCCGACGACGCAATTCGCCATGGAGCAGGTCGCCCGCATCGGCCTGCTGAAGATGGACTTCCTTGGGCTTTCGAACCTGACCATCCTCGGCCGTGCCGTCGACCTCATCCGCGAGACGACCGGCGACGAAGTCGACCTGTTGCAGATCGGCGATGGCGACCCGAAGACGATGGAGATGCTGGGCAAGGGCGAGACCTTCGGCGTGTTCCAGCTCGAATCGGCGGGAATGCGGCGCTACGTGCAGGAACTGAGGCCGACGAACATCGCCGACCTCTGCGCCATGGTCGCCCTCTATCGCCCGGGCCCGATGGAGCACATCCCGCGCTACATCAAGGGGAAGCACGGCCAAATCGAGATCACCTACCCCCACCCGGACCTGGCCGACATCCTCGACGAGACCTACGGTGTCATCGTCTA
>JALOAP010000097.1 GCA_023228745.1 Dehalococcoidia bacterium
TGCCCGCCTCGATCACCACCAGGTGGTCGCACACCCGCTCGATCTCACCCAGCAGGTGCGACGACATCACGATGGCGATCCCGAACTCCCGTCCCGTCCGGCGGACGAGGTCGAGCATTTCGTCGCGCCCGGCCGGGTCGAGCCCGTTCGTCGGTTCGTCGAGCAGCATCAGCCGCGGGTCGTGCACGAGCGCCTGCGCGAGCTTCACGCGCTGCTTCATGCCGGTCGAATAGCCGCGCATCTCGCGGTAGCGCTCTTCGAACAGCCCGACGTGCCGCAGTGTCTCCGCCGTGCGCTCCCGGGCTGCGGTGCGCGGCAGCCCGCTGATCTGCGCCATGTGCGAGACGAAATCGGTCGCCGTCATGTCGAGCGGCAGACAGTCGTGCTCCGGCATGTAGCCGACGAACTGCCGGAGCTCTGGCCCCTGTGCGACCACGTCCAGGCCGAGAAGCTGTGCCGAACCGCTCGTCGGTTCCAGCAGCCCGAGCAGGATTTTGATGAGCGTGCTCTTGCCCGCGCCGTTCGCGCCGACTAGCCCGATGATCCCCGGCTCCAGCTCGAGGTCCAGGTTGTCGAGCGCCGTCACGGACGGATACCGCTTGGTCAGTGCGCGGGTCTCCAGGAGCGCCATCGCCGGTAAGCCTACCATCCGCGGCCCTTTGCGCCTTGGTCTTTCGGGCGAACCGCAGCGCGGCCTACGCGTCGCTCTCGGCGTCCCACAATGCCCGCTGTGGCGCTGGCTGCTGGTCGTCTGCGAAGGGGATGCCGAGATGCCGGTATGCGGCCGGAGTCGCCACGCGTCCGCGCGGCGTGCGCTGCAGGAAGCCGAGCTGCAACAGGAACGGCTCGTACACGTCCATGATCGTGTCCGACTCCTCGCTGATGGACGCTGCGATCGTCTCGAGGCCCACCGGTCCGCCACCGAACTTCTCGATCACGCAGCGGAGCACCGCGCGGTCTGTCTCGTCTAGCCCCAGTTCGTCCACTTCGAGCAGCTCCATCGCCGCCCGTGTCGATTCGAGCGTGATGTCGCCGCCGGCGCGGACCTGCGCGTAGTCCCGCACCCGCCGCAGGATGCGGTTCGCGATCCGCGGCGTCCCCCGCGAGCGCCGCGCGATCTCCAGTGCCGCCTCGTCCGGCAGCGGCACCCCCAGAATGAGCGCCGAGCGCTTCACGATGACCGCCAGCGTTGGAGCGTCGTAGAACTCCAGCCGGTACACCGACCCGAAGCGGTCGCGCAGCGGCGGGCTGATCATCGCGTACCGCGTGGTCGCCCCTACTAGCGTGAACTTCGGCATCGCCAGCCGCACAGAGCGCGCGCCCGGCCCCTTCCCGATCACCAGGTCCAGGGCGAAGTCCTCCATCGCCGGGTAGAGAATCTCTTCCACTGTCCGCGCGAGCCGATGGATCTCGTCGATGAAGAGGATGTCGTGCTGCTTCAGGTTCGTGAGGATGGCGGCGAGGTCGCCGGGCCGTTCGATCGCGGGGCCGCTCGTCGTGCGGATCGCCACGCCCATCTCGTTCGCGACGATGTTCGCCAGCGTCGTCTTGCCCAGTCCGGGCGGGCCGTAGAGCAGCAGGTGGTCGAGCGCGTCCTCGCGCTGCTTCGCTGCCTCAATGGCGATCTTCAGGTTCTCCTTGACGCGCTCCTGTCCCGGGAAGTCACCAAGCTCTCGCGGCCGCAGCGAACGCTCGACCTCGGCGTCGTCGATGGTGACGCTCGGCGATACGAACCGTTCCTCGGGCGGCATGGCGTAAGCGTAACAGGCGCACACCGTAGCGCGTGCCACCAGCGATCGCGCATCGGGTGGACAACACTTCCTTTTCGAAGCCGCCGCGCGCCCCGACCGTGAACCACTACTACCCCGGGGTCACACAGGTCATCCAGTATGACCCGTCAGAACCGCCCACGGAGTGCCTGGGACAGCCGGTGTTCGACTACGGCGAAACCATCCCGCGCGCACGCCCACCGGCGTGTCTAGCAGGGTGTTGAAGAATCGCTGAGTTGGCAGCGTGACGGAGCGATGGGCGCGGTGTAGCGACCTGGCATGCCACCCTGTCAGGGTGGAGATCGGCGCTTCGAAAGGTTCTTCGCGCAGTCGTCAGGCTGGTTGCGTGCTGAGATTGGCCATTCGAACGAGGTTGTAGGCGGTCGCCGTTAGGGTTGCCCAGAGTTGGTTCTTCGCCGTCCCGATGTAGCGCAGCTTCCGGCCTCCGCCGACGGTCTTCATCCAGCCGAAGACCTCCTCGACTCGCTTCCTCACCCGCTGGCTGAGGCGGTAGCCCTCGTGCTGGGTGGTACGCCCATCGACCGCGCTTCTGCGACGGTTCGTGTGCTGGGCGACGTGTGGCGTCACCTGTCGCTCGCGCAGCGCTTCGACGAAAGAACGGGTGTCATAGCCCTTGTCCGCACCCAGCGTGACGCGCTTCCGTGGCCCTCGCCGGCGGTCCAGCATCAGGAGGGCGGCATCCCGCTCAGCGGTGCCGCTGGCCTGGCTGACGAGCACGTCGAGCACGAGCCCATTGCGGTTCTCCATGAGGACGTGACCGCTGAAGCAGAGCTTCGCCTCCTGGCCGCGGCCCTTGCGCGCGATCCTGGCCTCCGGGTCAGTCGTTGAGCGATGGGTCTCGTTCGTCCTCCGCTGACCGTGGAAGTCGACATCCGCGTTCCTGCCTCCAGCACTCGGGGGCAGCTCGTCATCGTCACGCGGCTTCACGCTCTTGAGCGATGCCCAGGCCTGGAGCAGTGTGCCGTCGACGGTGAAGTGGTCGTCCGATGTGAGCTTCGCCCTGGTCGCTTCCTCGACGACCGCGGCGAAGAACTGCTCGGCGATCTGGTGCTTGATCAGTCGCTCCCGGTTCTTGGAAAAGCTGGCATGGTCGAACGCCGGGGTGGCGATGTTCATGTTCAGGAACCACTTGAAGAGCAGATCGTACTGCAGCCGCTCACAAAACTGGCGCTCCGAGCGGATGGAGTAGAGCGCCATCAGGATGCTCGCTTTGAGCAGCCGCTCCGGCGCGACCGACGGCCGCCCGATGCCTGAGTACATCGTGTTCAGGACCGGGCTCATCTCCTTGAGCGCACGGTCGGTGATCTCCCGCACCCGCCGAATCGGGTGGTCCTTCGGTACCAGCGCATCCGGCGTGATACCGAGGAGGATCTCCCCCTGCTCTTCTTCGCGTCCGCGCATCGTGCCCTCCTCCGCCTGAAGCCACGATCCCACATCCGTCCCGTTAAGCCGATCCCTTCTTCAACACCCTGCTAGATGTCCCGCACGCCTTCGACGATGAGTCCCGCGGCCACGATGACCAGCAGCGCGCCAAGCAGCCTCGCGATGGCATCGGCGGCGACAGCGCCGCGCCGCAGCGGCGTCACCGCCAGGAGGCCGGCCACCGCAAGCGGCACGATCGCGGCCCCGAATGCCATCCAAACCCCCTCATCCGCACCGTAGCTGAGCGCCGCGATGAGCCCCGCGGGGCCTGCGAGCAGCGGGATCGCCAACGGGAACACAGCGGCCTGCCAGCCGTCCTCCGCGTCCGCCACCGCCACGCGCGCCCGCCAGAGCGCGTACACGCCCGCAGTCGCCATCACGATGCCAGCGGCGATCCGGAAGGTCTCCGGGGCCACGTCGAGGAAGTCGAGCAGGTTGTCGGCGATTGCCGCCGCGAAGAGGTAGAGTGCCGCCGCCAGCGTAAGCCCCACGCCCGCCAGGAGCAGAGGCCGGCTCGTCCTGCCGCGCAGGCCCTCCCCGGCGATCGCGACGGCGGCAGGGTTGATGGCGGCGAAGAAGATGACCAGCAGTTGGAGGTAGTTGCTCACTCGCCCTCCCGGCGGGCGATGATGCCTTCGCTGCGGATGAGCCCCGAGAGGGCGTGCTGCTGGTCGTCCATCCGTGTCACTCCTTCCGTGAACCAGGCGCCTTCGAGCAGGTCCGGCCGCTCGCCCCCGGCTGCCTCGCCGGCCGTCACCTGCCGGACATAGAGCATCCCGGCGCCACAGGCCGCGCGCTCGGCGATGGCGTCGATCATGTCGTGCATCCGCGGGTCTGCCTCGGCCAGCCGCGACAGCGACGTGAGTCCTTCGACCCACGTTCCCATGCCTGCTGCGCGCGCCTGCCGGCCGTGCCACAGCTCCGACCACCAACTCGTCGTGCGCTGCGATTCCGCGCGGACGAGTAGTCCGAACCGTTCCGCAAGGCTCCGCGCGTACTCTACCTGCGCATCCGAAAGCGGCCAGTCGGCCATCTCCGAGAGGCCGTAGGCGGCCCACTGGTCGGCCCAGGGCGGGAACTTCTGGTTCTCGACCTCGTCGCGGTGCAGTGCGAGGTAGTCGGCCACGGCCAGCGCGGGCACGTCCCACCCTTCCCCGGGGAAGAGCCTGTACATGAGCGTCAACGCCCAGAACGCCTCGCCGGTCGCGTACTTCGAGCGGTAGAGCGGGTTCGGCTGTTCCGTCGCCGGGTCCCAGAGTTCGAGGAACGCGCCATCCTCCAACTGCAGCACCAGCATGAAGCGGGCGAGTTCGCGCATCAGCTCGTCATGTTGTTCGTCACCGGTCGCAAAGCGGCGCTGCTCCAGGCCCGCGAGCATCAGCGCCGTCGCGCCGAGCTTCACGCTCCCGCTGTATGGGTCGCGCAGCGCCGCCCAATCGTCGTGCCGGATGAGGTTGGCCGCCATCCATTCGAGTCCTCGGTCTGCTGTCGCGAGTCCCGCCGGCTCGCCTTCGGCGGCAAGCTGGTAGAGGGACATCGTCACACCGGCGTGACGCACCACGTTGTAGCCGCCAGGCTCGATGTTCGCCTCGCGGTCGTACTCGTAGATGTAGCTGCCATCGGTCGCCTGTGCTCGCTCGATCCACACGGCTGCGGCGATCGCCGCAGCCCGTGCTTCGTCCGGCGTGACCGGGGGGCACTGCTCGGGTGGGATGACGATCGCACGGAGCGCAATCGCTCCCACGGCCCAGAGGCCGAGCGTTCCCGCGAGTCCCCGCAACATCGAGGCAAAGGATACGCGACGCGCCAGTGTGGCATAGGCAGCTGGGAATTGACCGGGCATTTCCGTTCGTTCCACCACAATCCCAAGCAGATATTCACCGAGAGATGGAAATGTTCCTGTTTCGCGGTTTGACCTTCCGGCTCGCGGTGCCGCTCCTGCTCGCTGCCGTGGTGGGCGGCGCCACCTGGTGGTTCTTCATCCGCGAGGACAACGAGGCGCAGAAGGATGCCGCCGCTGTGACGGACGAGGTCCGCCAGGCGGCGAGTGCGACCGCCGCTGCCACCACCGGCGATGACCCTCGTACGGTCACCTCCAATGGCGCGTCGACCTTCCGCGACGCCAGCTATCGCATCGTGGAAGGGCAATCGGAGGCCTGGTACCTGGCGCCGGAGAAGTTGGCGAACTTGCCCACGAGCTCGGTCGCCCGGGGCGCTACGAAGGAAGTGGCCGGAGAATTTCACGTCACCGAATCAGGCCTCTCCCCCGACCGCCAGACGACGTTTACCGTCGGGCTGACGACGTTGCGAAGCGACCAGTCACGCCGCGACAACCGGGTACATGGCGCGCTCAATACGTCGACTTACCCGGAGGCCACGTTTACCGCCACGGAACTCCGTGGGCTCCCGGCAGAACTGAGCGCGACTGAGGACTCGGTGATGGAGCTCGTGGGCCTACTCGACCTGCATGGCGTACAGCGTGAGGTCACCTGGGAACTCAAGGCGAAGCAGGACGGTGACATCATCAGCGTCCTCGCGACGACGACGTTCAATTACAGCGATTTCGACATCACCAAGCCCGAAATCGCCGGCTTCGTCACCGTGGAGGACGAGGTCACCCTGCAGGTGCAGATCTTCGCTGCGAGGGCCTGAGGCTCCGGTGCTACGCCACAAAGCGCATCAGCAGCACCGCCGCATACAGGGTGGCGAGGATGGCTGTCGTGTGGATGAACGTAGTCACCGAATTTCCCCTTCACAGTTGTTGTCAATAAGTACAACGCATGCACGCGGAAAACGGTTCCGTCAAAGGGCGGAGTTTTTCGGGCCGAAGGGCTCACCGGGATCAGGAATGGCCGCCGGCTGGAATCCACGGCGGCCATCGCCACCTGGCTGCTACGCGTTCGCCACTTTCGCGCTCAAGTCGACCCACTCCGTTGCACACTCGAATACGCGACCGAAGTGGAAGACGAACGAGTCCAGGACCTCCGTCATCGGGACCTGCTTCCCCACTTCGTAGCTCATGCTCGTCATCTCGACATCCTGCATTCCGCAGGGGTTGATCAGGTCGAAGTGGCTCATATCCGGTTCCACGTTGAGTGCGACACCGTGCATCGTGACCCACCGCCGCACGTTCAGTCCGACCGATGCGATCTTCCGGTTTTCGACCCACACGCCGCGCGCGCCGTCCCGCTGCTCTCCGCGCACACCCCAGTCCGCCAGCACCCCGATGACGGTGTTTTCCAGCCCCGAAACGTAGTCGAGCACGCTACACGACCAGTCCTTCAGGTCGACGATGCCGTAGGCCACCAGTTGGCCCGGTCCGTGGTAGGTGATGTCTCCACCGCGCTCCGTCTGCACCACGCGGATGCCATAGTTCGCGACCACCTCCGCCGAGACCCGCAGGTCTGGCTCGGGATGGCTGCGCCCGAGCGTCAGCACGGGCCGGTGCTCGGTGAGCAGCAGTGAATCGACCCCCTGCCCGTTGCGGCGCTGTGCCTGGAGCCGCTGCTGCAGGGTGTGGACCTCCGGATAGTCGGTGGTGCCAAGGTCATAGACATTGATCGAGCGCTGGTCGCTCATCCGTTTTCCTCCCACGTTGCCCCGCGCGGGGCGTGGAGCCCGTACCGCCAGTTTAGGCGGCGAGCAGTGCGTATGGCGCCTCGAGAAGTTCGCGGACGCGCGCGAGGAACCATGCGGCTTGTCCGGCGGTCACCGCCGCCGGGTCGTACGCCAGGGTCAGCGTTGCCATCGGTGTGGGCACGGCTTGGTCCCCATCGACTACCGCCCACTCCCGCACGGCCCCAACTGCGACCGCCAGTGGCCGCCCGTCCCGCAGCTCGGGGACCCCTTCGTCGATGCCCCACTCGGCAAACGAGACGATGTCGAAGGCATGTGGGCTTTCGAACGGTGCATCCCAGCCCTCCGCCAGCGCTTCGACCGCCGCCCGGAACGGCGTGGATGATCCCCCGGCGAGCACCGTGCTCCGCAGCCCCTCGCGTTCGGGAACCACCAGCGCAACGCTATCCGGCAGGTCCGCCTCCATGAGCACCCGCCCGACAGCCCGGACGAACACGTCCTCGTCGTGGGGCTCCACGGGGTGCCACTCGCGTGCGAGCTGGGCGCGCATCTTCCGCACCTCGCGCATATCGGCGCGCACGCGCACATACTGCACGACCGGCGTCACCGCCTGGGCCTCCGCACTGACGGGCAAGTCACACTCGTCCTCGAAAGGCGTCTCGGGGCTCGAACTGTTGCTGGGCGTGAGGTCCTCCGCCCGCATGACCCCGTCCGCCAGCGGTGCGATGTCGAAGTAGTCGCTTGCGGACTCCCGCGGGTCCTTCACCGGCGGCTCGCCGGAAACGTATAGCTCGCCCGCAGCCCACTCATCGTCCGCAACGTTCGCTTCCGGTGTCCACTCCTCGCTGACGCGCAGGTCATCGCCGATTACCGGCGCCCAGGGGCTGTCGTCGTCGACCACGGGCGGCGGTTCTGGCAGTGTTTGGCGTCGCAGCGGCAGCACGCGCATCTCATCATCGAGGTCTGCGTCGTTGTCACTCTCCGCATCACCCGTAGGCAGTGCGCTCGCGAAGTCGAACTCGTCACCGTCCGCGCTCTCACCGCCGGTCCAATCGACCACCGTGGTGTGCTCGGCGCACGCTTCTTCGACGGCGGGTTCCACTGCAGCCGCGGCCAAGATCGCCTCGTCGCGCGCGAACGCCTCCTCAACCCCGAGTTCGAACGAGCCTTCGGGCGGCGTGCGCTCCGGCAGCCGCTCACCGGGGGCCAGGATCAAGGCCAGTACCTCCCCGGCGCCCATCTCGCTCCTGCTCGCCCGGTGACGCACCACGCCGTCCGCTTCTGCTTCGACATCGAACGTCACATGGTCGCTTTCAACGCAGAGCACGGGCTCGCCAGCGCTCACGGTTGCCCCGTCCGGGCTGTACCAATGGGCGATGCGTCCCGTGGTCCAGCCAAGCCCGAAGCTCGGCACGACGACTTCTGTTGCCATGTCATGCGCTCCCCATCCCGGCCGCTGCACCGGGAGTTCTACTAGTAATGACGACAGGCGAGGCTATTTCGTCAGGGAACGCGGCACTCGCCGTGCGGCAAATTTCGACCGTCTCGTGCCGCTGCGGTTGGCTCAGCACCTGCGCTGGTCACCCATTGGCCACCTCCGCACACGGCCTCAGCATTAGAACCTCGTGAGAATAGTGTCTGGGCGGTCGAAAACCCGTTTCGGACGGGTTGCAATCGAGTATCCTACGCGTGTCATGCAACGTTGGTGGGCTCCGGGACTCACAGGACTGCTCTTGATCGCGGCGGGCGCGATCAGCGGACTGCGGCCGGCAGCCGAGGCCGCGCATGCGTCCGAGGTCCGCGCACTTGAGTTCTCCGTCGTGACTCCTGCGGGCAACACTGTGGAACTTCACTTCTCGGTCCGGGCCGATACCAGCGAAGCAGCCTTCGAAGCCGCGACCGCCGCCGCGCGGCAACTTATTCCCGGCGCCGAATTCGACGCCGGTGACCGGGCGAGCGCGGCCTACGCGTTCTGGCCCTGGCAATGGGCGGCAGAACTCCTGCCCGTGCCCGTTGCCTACAACCCGGCGGGTGCCCCGGCGGGCATCACCGAAGACGCCATCACCGCGGGCATCGCTCCCTGGAACGCAGTCGAGAGCAGCGCCTTCCGCATCGGCTACGAAGGCGTCACCACAGCCGTCCCCGGCCTGCACGCCGACGTCCTCGACGGACAAAACGTCATCGGCTGGGCGAACATGAACTGCTTCGTGGGCTGTGTTCTTGGCATCACCACGAAGAGCTCCGCCGCCTACGAAGTGGACATCGTCCTGAACAGCAACGCTGCCGCCGGCCTTGGCGACGGCAGCGGCTTCAGCATCGACACGACCTACGTTGTGCTCCACGAACTCGGCCACTTCGCCGGCCTCGAGCACTCGTGC
>JALOAP010000098.1 GCA_023228745.1 Dehalococcoidia bacterium
CAGCCGAGTATCGAGACGTCCTCGGGTGTGACCACTTCTTCGTCGAGCTCCAACACCACGATGTCTATGGCGACTCAGAGCGCGTCGCCGAGCTCGCGGGACTCGCCGAGCAGGCCGGGCTGGAGGTGGTTGCGACCAACAATGCCCACTACCACATCCGCAGCCGCCATCGGCTCAACGATGTGCTCGTCGCCATTCGCCATCGCCTCACCCTGGATAGCTCTCACGAAGTCCGCCGCCCCAACTCCGAGTTCTTCCTGAAACACCCGGACGAGATGGCACGCAGGTTCGAACGCTACCCTCGTGCGATTTCGAACACTGTCGCGATTGCTGAACGCTGTCAGTTCGACCTGACGCGCGACCTCCCGTACCGGCTACCGGACTACCCCGTGCCCGAAGGGGCGACGCTCGACAGCTTCCTGCGTGGTATCTGCGAACGCGCGTTCGTCCGAAAGTATGGCGCACTGGAGCCAGGAACCCGGGACGAAGCGCGCGATCGACTGGAGCGCGAACTCTCGCTCATCGAGAAACACGGCATTGCCGGCTTCTTCCTTGTCTATTGGGAAGTGCTCCAACTCGCCGGCGAAATAGCGGAGGAGCTGCGAGAACGCCCCCGCGGATTGGCGCCCGACGAACGGCCTGTCGGTCGCGGACGCGGCTCATCCGTCAGTTCCATCGTCTGCTACCTGATTGGCCTTTCGCACATCGACCCCGTGAAAAACAACCTGTATCTCGAACGCTTCCTGAACGAAGAGCTCCATTCGCTCCCGGATATCGACCTGGACTTCCCGCGTGACATTCGCGACCAGCTCCTGCAGCGCATCTACGACCGCTTTGGCCCCGAACACGCAGCGATCGTCGCTGCGTTCCCCACGTATCGCTTCAAGAACGCTGTGCTCGATATCGGGAAGGCGCTTGGCCTGCCCGCGCCTGTGCTCGCAAAGCTAAACAAGCTCGGCGGGCACTACGCCGAAGCAACGCAGATCGCCCGCGAAATGGAGCTCATCCCCGAGCTTCGGCCGCTCGTCGGCGCCCCCATCTGGCGGGACCTCGTCGAACTGGCAAGCGACGCAGCGGGCTTCCCCAGGCACATCAGCCAGCACGTAGGTGGCGTCGTCATCTCCGCCGAACCGCTGCCATCCGTTGTCCCGGTGGAGCCGGCTCGCATGGAGGGTCGCTACGTCTGCCAGTGGGACAAAGACTCTGTCGATGATGCCCGCTTCGTGAAGATCGACTTCCTCGCGCTGGGCATGTTGTCCGCGGTCGATGATTGTCTCGGCATCATCGAAGAGGTTCATGGCGTCCGCGTCGATTTGGGCCGCATCCCGCACGACAGCGAGGAGATCTACGCGTCCATCCAGGCGGGCGATACCGTTGGCGTGTTCCAGATCGAAAGCCGCGCACAGATCCAGACGCTGCCACACACCCAGCCGAAGAATATCGACGACCTGGCCGTGCAGGTCGCCATCATCCGCCCCGGCCCGATCGTTGCAGGCGCCTTCCACCCATACATGGAGTACCGGCAACGCCTCGCGCGCGGCGAGCCAATCGACATCGATTACGGGCATCCGGAACTCGCCCCACTACTCGAACCCTATCTCGGCGAGACCCTCGGCCACGTGCTCTACCAGGACCAGGTGCTCCAGATATCCTGCGCAGTCGCCGGGTTCACACCGGGGCAGGCCGACCGCCTGCGCCGTGCGATGAGTCGCAAGCGCTCCGCCGAGGCAATGCAGGCCCTCGCCGAAGAGTTTTATGCAGGGGCAGCGAGGAATGGCGTGAGCCGCGCCGCTGCCGCGGTCGCCTTCGAAAAGATGGCCGCGTTCGCCGCATTCGGCTTCCCCAAGAGCCACGCCGTCGCCTTCGCGCTGCTCGCCTACGAATCGTGCTGGCTCCGCTACTACTACCCGGCGGCCTACTACTGCTCGCTCTTCAACGCCCAGCCCATGGGCTTCTATTCGCCCGAAGTCCTCACTGGCGATGCCCGGCGCCACGGGATCGAAGTTCTTGCGCCGCACATCAACAAGAGCCGCGCCTACACCTGGCCTGAATTCGACGCCATCCGGCTCGGGCTCGACCAGGTCAAAGGTCTCGGAGGTGGTTGGCGCCAACGAGGCTACGGACGTACCGCCGCCGAACGCATCGCCAACGAACGCGAGGCGAACGGCGAGTATCGTTCGCTCTACGACCTGCTCACTCGCGCCCGCCTGAAGCAGAACGAGGCAGAAGCCCTCATCCGTGCGGGAGCGCTGGATGACTTCGGGTTGCCGCGCCGGGAGCTGCTCTGGCAACTCGGCCTCATCATCGAAGGCCAATCCGTCACCGCCCGCATGAACCAGCAAAAAACGAAAGTGGCCTACCAGCCAGCATTACCGCTCTCCACGCACCAGGACATGGCGACCCTGCCCGCCCTCACGCCATGGCAGCAAGTCGCATGGGACTTCGAAACGAAGGGCACAACAGAGGGGCCGCACCCCATGGCCCTCGTGCGCTCGCTCCTCAACGAGGGAGTCATCACCAGTCGTCACCTTGGTGGGCCGGGGAACCCGAACCGGTTGCCCAACGGCACCCGGGTAGAAATCGCCGGGATGGTCGTCACCCGTCAGAAGCCACAAACCGCCAGCGGCGTCATGTTCCTGCTGCTCGAAGACGAGTTTGGGCTCTCGAACATCGTGGTCTACCCCGCACTCGCCGAACGACAGCGTGAACTCGTACGCGGGACACCATTCGTCATCATTCGCGGCCGCGTCGACAACGAAAAAAGTGGCTTCCCCAACGTCATCGCGGAGCGCTTCCGCCCCTGCCCGCTCCCAGGGCTCATCGAAGCCCCCGAGTCGCATAACTTCAAGTGACAAAGCCCATGTAAGGGGTGGTAGCTTACATCATGAGCAAGGTGATTTCGGCACGGATCGACGCGGGGGTTGCTGACCTCCTCGACCGCGTCACAAAGCGCTTCCGGCGGACCAAGAAGGAGTTCCTCGAGAGTCCATTCGCCGCGAGGCGGAAGCACAGGAGTCGGAAGTCGCGCGCCGCTTGGAGATCATCGAGCGGACGGCTGGTGCTTGGAAACGTGAGGAGCCAGCCGAGGCTACGGTTCGGCAGACACGGGAGATGTGGGAGCGAGAGACCTTCGCGGTGCTGAATCTGTTTCCGACCGTGCCGGTCACGCAAGAAGGGGTAGACCTTGCTGCGGCACTCCACCGCCGGTGGAATCGCAGCCACGGCACCGGCGGGAACGACGCAATCCTCGCTGCGACCGCCATCCTCGCTGGTGGTCGGCTCGTTACCCGGAACCTGCGCCATTCCCGATGCCCGAGTGCGCTGCGCGTCCCCAGAGATGTTCCCTTCCGGTCCGTAGTCTCGCGCCACACCCGTGCCCCGCATCCGCCGCACGGCCGACCTACGTAGTTCGTCCCGATCGACGCGCGAAACGCACGTCGCAACTACGGAGGGACGAATGAACCGCCTGTTGATTGCATCGCTGCTCAGCACACTCGCCCTGGTGGCCGGGTTTGGTCTCGGGCTCCTGCCCCAGCACAACAGTCATGCCGCTGACGCAGCGGTCAATATCCAGGGTTTCGCCTTCGCGCCGGCGAACGTGGCCGTGAACGTTGGTGACAGCGTTACCTGGACAAACAGCGACACCGTCCCCCACACCGCCACCGCCGACGATGGCTCGTTCAATACCGGCAACCTCAACACCGGCGCTTCCGGGTCCGTCACCTTCAACACCGCCGGTACCTTCGCCTACTTCTGTGCCATCCACCCAAGCATGCGCGGCACCGTGGTCGTGACCGCAGCCAGCTCTGGTGGCGGGACAACTCCCGCTGCTGGCGCTACAACGCCAGCTAGTGGAGGCGGCACAGGCGCCCCCGCCGCCGGCACTGGTCAGCAGAGCGACAACGATAGCGGCCTACCGCGGGTGTTCATCGCCGGAGGGGCGGTGGTCCTGGTCGCCGGCGCCAGCATCGTGGCCCTCCGCCGGGCCAGGTAGGGCAGCCGGGTGGCCCTCGCGCCCCCGCACGAGGGCCACTTCTCTTGCCCGGACCTCACTCTCCGGCTGCGCGATCGAGCGGTCCCGGACATAGAGCAAGTCCTGCGGTCCGACCCGGAGGTACGCCAGCGTGAGGATGCCCACACCGCTGATCGTCAGGATCACGATGAGGTGGCTGCCGAAGGCATACGCCGTGGCCTCCCCGGCAGTCGCCCCCGTCGCCTGCAGGATCGAGATCGCCGCGAACTCATAGATCCCGAGGTTCGACGGCAGGACGGTGAGCGAAGCCGCGACGTTCACGGCCACCATCACCACGAAGTAGCCACCCAAATCGATCTCCAGGCCAAGTGCGAAACCAAAGGCCGCGTAGGCTGCTACTTCGAGCGCCCAGGCGGCGAGGGCCCATCCGCCCGACTCGAGCGCCGACCGCCACTGGCCCAGCGGTTTGAGTCCTTCGAGAAAGTTCGGGAGCACCGCCTCGAGTGGCCTCGCGACGCGGGGCGGCAGTTTGCCAAGGAACCGGTGCTCGTCGAATCCCGGGCGCACTTCGAGGCGCGCCAACAAGGCCGTCCCGAGCAGTGCGAAGCCAACGACCAGGGAGAGCACGAACGTGACGACGTAAAATTCAGTGCCGCCACCACTCAACAGCATCAGCCCCGCCGCCAGCAGGATGACGAAGCTCACCCCATCGAGCACTCGCTCCGTCAGCAGCGAGGCAATGATCCCGCTCCGCGGGATGCGACAACGCTGCGCGAGCACCTGTACCCGCAGCACGTCGCCTGCCCGGAACGGGATCACGTTGTTCGTGGCCATCGACGACCAGAACACGGCGAAGAGATCCCGCAGCGGCACTTCACCTACGGTGGCGAGCAGGCGCTGCCACTTCACGGTGTGGAGGACGTTCGAAACCACCAGTAACGCCACACCGGCCAGCAGCCACCCGGGCTGAAGGTCACCGATAACGTTCCATGCTTCGCGGAAATCTACGCTGAAGGCGATGACGGCAACCATCGCCCCGGTGAGCAGCCATTGGAGCCAGAACCGCCGCGTCTGCCAGGGACGGCGGGGCCCGCGCTGCGCGATGACAGCCGGTGGACTGCCCCGGGGCGATCGCTTCGAGCCTCTGGAGCTCACCATCCTCCACGCCACTTTAATGCGAGCACGCGTTTCTGGTGCTCCAGGCCTCCGCCCGAATGAGTCCACCGGCCATCGCAGTCGCTACACTGTCTGAATGCGTCTCCTTGCCATAGACATGGGCACCGGCACCCAGGACATCCTGCTGTTCGATGCCACGAAACCCATCGAAAACAGCCCCAAGATGGTCCTGCCCTCGGCCACCGAGATCGCCGCGCGCCGCATCCGACGTGCGACCAAGGATGGCCGCGCCGTAATCCTCACCGGGGTCGTCGCCGGGGGTGGCCCCAACTCGTGGGCACTCGAAGACCACATCCGTGCGGGCAACAAAGCCTTTGCCACGCCACAGGCCGCCCAGACCTTCAACGATGACCTCGACGAGGTCCGCGCATCCGGGGTTGAGGTAGTGTCAGAGGACGAAGCGCGCCGCATCGACGGCGAGCGGATCGTGCTCCAGGACCTTGACCTGGACGCCATCCGCACAGCACTCGCCGCCTTCGAAGAGCCGGTAGACTTCGATGGCCTCGCCCTCGGATGCCTCGACCACGGCGCTGCTCCGCCAGATGTCTCCGATCGCCTCTTCCGGTTTGAACACCTCCGGCGCACGGTCGAAGCCCGGAACGACCTGCTCGCGTTCGCCTGCCACGGCGACGATCTGGCCGATTACCTCACCCGGGCCCGCTCTATGGTCGCCTCGGCGGGTGGAGTTGCCCCCGTTGTTTTCATGGATACCGGGCCGGCCGCCGCACTCGGCGCACTCCACGACGAACGAGTTGGGCGGGAGCCCGAGCAACTCGTCCTGAACCTGGGAAACATGCACCTGCTCGGCTTCCACCTGCGTGGACGGCAAATTGCCAGCCTCTACGAACACCACACCGGCGAAGTCACCGCCGCCCAAATCGAGGAGTTTTCGATGAAGCTCGCGCAAGGGTCGCTCAGCCACGAGGACGTCTTCCACTCCAAGGGCCACGGGGCCTATCACGCCGATCGAAGCATCGTGCGTCCCGGCCTGCCGCCAGTGGTTGCAGTGACTGGCCCGCAGCGCACCAAAATCCAGCATTCGACGCTCTCCCCCTACTTCGCCGCTCCCTTCGGCGACATGATGATCAGCGGCTGCTTTGGCCTCCTCCGCGGTTTCGCCGAGGTGTTCCCCAATGCCCGCGATGCTGTTGAGGAGCGCCTCGGGCCGGTCCCGTGATACTCACCGAGCTGGCTGTCCTCGCAGGGCGCGCCGCCGCCGCCCGCTCCCTCCTCGATGCCTTGCTCGATGTGATCCCGGACGACTACTGGGACCGGCGCGCCCAGGGAGAGCTCTGGTCCGCGCGCGAACACCTGCAACACGTCGCCACCGTCGATGAACCAATGCGTCAGCTCGTACTGGATGCCGCTTCCGGTGCCCGGCTCCTGCGGCCATACGGCGTGGAGGGTGTCGCCGAAGCAGCCGAGCGCCGCGCAGCCTCGATGCGCACCGTTACGGAGTACTCGATCGACCGCCTGCGTGAGCAGATGGCTGAGACGCGGAACCTGCTCCTCGCCTCCTTCGAACAGCTCGGCTCCTCCGCGCTGGACCTACCCGTCTTCATCCCCGGCGCCGTCAACTCCTGGGGGCAGCCGCTCACCGTCTCCTTGCGGCACTACCTCGCCAGCTGGGCCGTTCACGATTCTGAGCACGCGGAGGCCATCCGCGAGGCAATCACCACGCCACCCTCGCCGGGCGACCTCGCTCTTGCCGCCCGCCGCCGTCGACGGCCATGAGCATCTAGGCCGCCATCGGCGGGGACTGGCAGACCACTATGTTCTTTCCTCGGCGTTTAGCCGCCAGCAGGAGCTCATCGGCTCGCCGGACCACGTCCTTCGCCCGCTCCCCCGGGCGTCGCGTGGCACATCCGACCGAAACGCTGGTTGGCGTTTCGCGTTCCACGGCGATCCGGAGGCGCTCGCCAATGCGGGACGCCTCCTCATTTCCCGTGCCGGGCAACATCACAATGAACTCTTCGCCGCCGTAGCGCGCGATGTTGTCCCCCGGACGAAGGTTCGCGCTCATCGTCCTGGCCGCCTGCGCCAGCACGTGGTCGCCATGCAGGTGTCCGTGCTGGTCATTGAGTGCCTTGAAGTTGTCGAGGTCGAGCATCAACACCGAGAAGCCCCGGTCCGCACCCTCCGCAAGCTCGTCCAGCTCATCCAGGAAGGTGCGACGGTTGGCGATGCCCGTCAGCGGGTCCGTATTTGCAAGCGTGCGTGCCGTCCGCTCGGAATCACGCCACGCGTCCCCCACTGCATTCGCGAGCGTGGCCATGAAGCCGGTCATCACCACACTGATGACCAAATTGGCATCGAGCAGCGTCCCGCCTCGTTGGTGGCTCATATACATCCCGCCCAGCGCCACATTCAGCATCACAACCGCTGTCAGCGCAAGGAAGCTCCGCCCGCGGAATCGGCGTGAGTAACCGACGAGCGCGTAGAGATAGACTGCCCACAACGGTGAGTAGGGGTCCGCGACCGCGAGCCACACGAGCGTGATACAGGAGATCGCTCCCACCGGCGTGATCGCGTGAATCCATGGCACCGCTGGGTGCTTCCCGCGCCACCACCAGACATACACCACATGAAACGTGTTCCACGCAATCAGCCATATCACCGCGGGCGTCTTCCAGGGCTCCCGCGCGTCGAACAGGCCACTGACCACCCCTGCGACGCAGAAGGCCGCGATACCGGCCTGCAAGATGAGTGTCTGCAGATCGAGCCGGCGTTGCTCCCCGCCCTGGGCCGTTCCCGCTCTCCTGAACCCAGCCATCATCCGAACCGTGTCAACCTCCCCCTGCTGTTGTGAGATTCGGCAGTGGACCTCCAGTCCCAAAGGTTGACACTGAGTTACCGCACCGAGCGGCCATTCACCCGCGCGCGGCCCGTCGCTATACAGGTGCGACAGGCGACGTGGAGGCTGAGAGCCACCCCAGTTCGGTTGTGGGCTCCCGCCCGTCGATGTACTCCTCGATGATCGCCTGCCAGGGGCCGGTGGCTCGCAAATTCGCCATCAGCCCCGCTAGCCCGAAGTTGATCCGTGTCAGGAACACCATCCCTTCGGGCACGTTGCAGTACCGGTTGATCTGCCCGCCGAGCCCCGTGGTCTGCGTGTTCCGGCGAATCATCTCGCCCGCCAGTTCGGGCGTGAATGTCACTTCCGGCTCAAGGACCGGCGCCCAATACCAGTGCATGTGCTCGTACAGCTCCGCTGTGGAGAACGGTGCCGCCTTACTCAATATCCCAATGTCCTCGGTCGCGCTTCGCCAGGCCTCGCGGTCGTCCGCGATCAAGGCCCGTAACACCCGCCCAAATCCCGCGACTGTCTCATCCGAAAACTCGGACACGCACCCGTAGTCCACGAACGCAACCGACCCATCGTCGAGGAGCAGGTAGTTGCCGGGGTGCGGGTCGCCATTGAATAGACCGTGCCGGTAGATGCTGCCGAACGAGAATCGATAGACGATCTCGCCGATGCGGTTGCGCTCGGCCTGGTCGAAGCCATACGCAGCCGCGAACGGCCGTCCCTGGACGAACTCCTGCACCAGCACCCGGCTCGTCGAAAGTTCGTGATACACGCGCGGGACACGAATGAACGCGTGCCCCTCGAAGAGGTCCCGGAACCGCTGCTGTGACGCGGCTTCCCGCCGGTAATCCAGCTCTTCGCGGATCCCCGCCTTCAGATCCCGGATGATCGGCCCGGCTTCGAGCCCGCGCGAGGCCATGCCCGCCATCCCGATCAGCAGCCCGACGTTCGCGAGGTCGTGCTCGATCGCCTCTCGCACGCCGGGGTACTGGACCTTCACCGCTACCGGTGACCCATCCTTGAGCTGCGCCCGGTGCACCTGCCCGATCGAGGCCGCAGCGAACGGCCGTGATTCGAAGCGGCGAAATAGCGCCTCGGGGCCGCATCCAAACTCACTCTCGAACACCTGGCGCACCAGTTCGAACGCCATCGGCGGCGCGTTC
>JALOAP010000099.1 GCA_023228745.1 Dehalococcoidia bacterium
CCTGAATCGCTGAAAGACGCCGAGCTCCAGGAACAGCTCATCGCTCTCGCGCCCGATGTCACCATCGTCGCGGCCTACGGCAAGATCCTTCCCCGCGCAGTGCTCGCCATCCCGAAGCGCGGCAACGTCAACGTCCATGCCTCGTTGCTTCCACGCTGGCGCGGTGCATCCCCCATCGCCGCCGCGATTCTCGCCGGCGATGCCGAAACGGGCGTCAGCATCATGGAGATGGTCCCCAGGATGGACGCGGGCCCCGTAATTACACGTGTGGCCATCCCGATCCCGCCCGATGCGACCACTGGCAGCCTCGAACCGGAACTCGCCGAGCTCGGCGCGAAGACGCTCGTGGACGCTCTCCCACGCTGGCTCTCCGGCGAATTGCGAGCCGTTGAACAGGACGAGTCGCAGGCCACCTACTGTGGCCTTGTCCGCAAAGAGGATGGTCACCTTCGCGCCGGCATGACCGCCACCGAGGCAGAGCGCATGGTCCGGGCGTTCGACCCCTGGCCCGGCGCCTACGTGGAATATCGCGGCGCCCGGCTGGCGATCTGGAAGGCGCACGTCGAACCGGCGCCCGGGGACCATGTTCCTGGTGCTACGCTTGTTGTAGGGCGCGCGCCGGCCGTCGCTTTCCGTGAAGGCGTGCTGGTGCTCGACGAAGTGCAGCGCGTGGGTGCAAAGCGGATCGCCGGCGCCCAGTTCCTCAACGGCGAGCGTGGCGAGCTCCCTCCAACTGTAGGACTCCGATGACCGACCTCTACCGAATGCTTCCCGGCGAGCTCGATGCACTCATGCTCGAACTTGGTCAGCCCCGTTATCGCGCCGACCAGGTGCTGCGCGCCCTCTACCATGACTTCCCTGCGGGGGTTGACGACCTCCGCCAGCTACCGGCCGCATTGCGTCAGCGCCTCAGCGACGAAGGTTACGTGCTCGGTGCAGCCGACGAAGTACGCCGCGTCGCCTCCGAAGACGGCGAGACGACGAAACTGCTGCTTCGCATGGCCGACGGTACGCTGATCGAAACCGTCTTGATGCAGTACCCGGAGAAGGGTTCTGGGAAGCATCCGCGCTCTACGGTCTGTGTGTCCACACAGGCCGGCTGCGCCATGGGCTGTGTCTTCTGCGCCACCGGCCAGATGGGCTTCGAGCGCAACCTTCGGGGCGAGGAAATTGTGGCGCAGGTGCTCCACATGGCCCGCCTCCTCGCGGAACGCGACCAGCACGTTACCAACGTGGTCTTCATGGGCATGGGCGAACCGCTCGCCAACTACCCGGAGACCATCCGCGCAATCCGCCTGCTCACCGACCCGCGCGCGTTCGCGCTTTCGCAACGCGCCATCACGGTCTCTACCGTTGGCGTCCTCCGCGGCATCCAGCGTCTCGCCGATGAGGGGCTCCAGGTCGGTCTCGCCATCTCGCTCCACGCGCCAACCGAAACGCTGCGACAGGAGCTCGTGCCCACCGCGGGACCGCATTCCGTTGCCGACCTTGTCTCCGCGGCTCGTCGCTTCTTCCGGAGGACGGGCCGGCGTGTCACGTTCGAATACGCTCTCATCGCCGGGAAGAATGACAGCCCCGAACTCGCGCGTGAACTCGGCGCACTGCTTCGGGGGATGAACACGCATGTGAACCTTATCCCAGTGAATCCCACGGCGGGCGGCTTCGAACGGCCCGCGCGCCGGCGCGTCCTCGAATTCGAACGCATTCTCCGGGAAGCGGGCGTGAACACCACGGTACGGGTCGAAAAGGGTTCGGAGATCTCTGCCGCCTGTGGTCAGCTTCGCACGGACGAACAGGAGCGCCAGGTCATCGGCCTCGAGGAAATCAGCGGCGCGCCCGTCCCGCCAGTGCGCGGCCGCCGCCAATCAGGGCTCGCCCCAGCGCCATCCCCAGGCCGATAGCGAACGCCGTCCGCAGGTCGAACCACGTGTGCACGTCGCCACGCACCATCGGCGCGACGAGGATGCCCGTCCGCACTTCGTCACAGGCCACCGACTTCCCGACGACTGCACCGACGTTCGACTGCTTGATGGTCGCCGAGTTGACAGAGGCGAAGGCCACCGAACTCCGCTCGAAATCAGCAGTACGGGCACGCAGTCGCTGGACTGCCGCCTTCTCCAGCTGCGCAACGTCGGCGTCGACGTGGCGCACGGCGGACTTCTCCACGTTCACGTGCGTCGCGGTGATTTCTTCCAGCCGGTCGCCGGCTATCGATGACGTCGACGAACCGTTGCGTTGTCCCATGGCGAACCTCCGCTGCCCGTCAACGTAGACCGCACTCCCAGAAGGCGCAATCCTCGATCCCGTGCGCACGTCCGACTTCGACTTCGACCTCCCGGCCGAGCTGATCGCCCAACAGCCCGCCGAACCGCGGGACTCCGCACGACTGATGGTGCTTCGCCGTGCTGCTCGCTCGATCGAACACCACCACTTTCGTGACCTCCCGGAGCTCCTCAGCCGCGGCGACCTGTTGGTCGTCAACGACACCCGCGTGATGGCCGCGCGGCTCTACGGCCAGCGACCAGACACGGGCGGCAGTGTCGAGGCGTTGCTCGTGCGCCCGTTCAGCGACACCCGCTGGGAAGTGCTGTTCCGTCCGGGCCGCCAGGCGACCATCGGCCGCCGCCTCAGTTTCGAAACAGCCGCAGGTCCCCTTGGTGCTGTTGTCGAGTCGCGGAACGACGACACCGTCGCCCTCGAGTTCGACCATCCGTTCGACCCTGCGACCGTGGGCCAGGTGCCACTTCCTCCCTACATCCGGGACTATCACGGCGACGCCGAGCGCTACCAGACCATCTACAGCCGCGACGCGCGCAGCGCCGCCGCGCCCACGGCCGGGCTCCACTTCACCCCCGCGCTTCTCGAACGCCTGAGCGCCTGCGGCATTCCCCGGACGGCGGTTACGCTCGAAGTAGGCCCCGGCACGTTCCGCCCGGTCTCTGTCGATGACCCGCGCGAACACGATCTCCACGCGGAACATGTCACTGTCCCGATCGCTGCCGCCGAGGCGGTGGCATCAGCGAAGCGCGAGGGCCGGCGGGTCGTTGCCGTCGGTACGACCGTCGTACGGACGCTCGAACACGTGAGGGCCGAACGCGGCGAAGTCACCGCTTACGAAGGCTGGACGAAGCTGAAGATCCTTCCCGGCGACACCGTCCGCGTCGTCGATGTCCTCGTCACGAACTTCCACCTCCCGAAGTCGACGCTCCTGATGCTCGTCTGCGCCTTTGCCGGGACGGACTTCGTCCTCCACGCCTATCGCGAAGCAGTGAAGGAAGGCTACCGCTTCTACAGCTTCGGAGACGCGATGCTCGTGCTCCCCTGACCGGGGAGCCGCCACATCCCGTCGCTTCCCTGCTCGATGAGGCCGTCCGCCTCGAGTGCGAACAGGTAGCGAGCGGTGTGCGGCCGGTGCTGCTCGGGGAGCATCTCTGTCAGCTCCTGCGCGCTCATCCTCGGCGCCACACGCAGCGCATCGACGATGCGACCGCGGGCAAACCGGCCCGTCTCTTCGAACCGCACCTGCCGCCGGCGGGTGGCGCTGTCAGCCGTGGGTGCACCGCTCCCCCGCCAGCAACAGGCATCGGCCAAAGGGCAGCGGGTGCACATCGGCGCCCTCGCCGTGCAGACCAGGGCGCCCAGGTCCATCAGCGCCAGGTTGTGGTCCCGCGCGCCGGCGGGCGGCAGGAGTGTCTCCGCAGCCTCCCGGAGCCGCGAAGGCTCGCAGTCCTTCGCGCGCTCCCGGCCCAACCGGACGCGCGCAAGCACGCGCTGGATGTTCGTGTCTGCCACGGATACATGTGCGTCGCCCGCGAAGCACGCGACCGCGGCAGCCGTGTATGGCCCGATCCCCGGCAGCTCCAGCAACTGCGCCGGTTCGAGCGGCAGTTCGCCGCCGTGCTGCTCGGCGGTCGCCAGGGCCGCGCGCTGCAGGTAGAGCGCTCGCCGGTTGTACCCGAGCCCCGCCCACTCGCGGATGACATCGGCAGGTGTTGCTTGTGCGAGGGCGCGCAGCGTCGGCCATCGTTCGAGCCAACGCTCGTAGTACCGCCGCACGCGCTCCACCTGTGTCTGCTGCAACATCACCTCAGAGACGAGCACGGCGTACGGGTCCCGCGTTCGCCGCCACGGAAGTTCGTGCCGTCCATGCGCGGAATACCAAGCCATCAGCAGTTCGCGAAGCCGTCCTGGCCACCACACCGCGCCAGTGTGCCCCGGGGGACGCCTCCACAACACTGTCCACCCGACCTGTGGATCCTGGTTGGCCCAGGCCGCGCGATGGTGGCAAGCTCGCTCCATGCAACCGGAGGATCCGCTCGCTGGTCCGCGAGGCCTGGTTCTCGGCCTCCTCGGTGGCTTGCTTTCGTGGCTCGCCATAGGTGCGGCTGTCTTGCTCCTGCGCCGCACCCGGTAGGCAGCGTGCTCGCTGCCCCTGAGCGCCCGCGCCACTAGAATCATCCTGTGAGTCGTTTCGATGCAGTCGTTGTGGGCGCCGGCCCCGCCGGGAGCACCGCCGCCCGCGAACTCGCGGCCGCTGGCGCCCGCGTCCTGGTCGCAGACCGCGCGGAGTTCCCCCGGTACAAGGCCTGCGGCGGCGGCATCCCGCTTCGAACTGAGCGCCTCCTCCCGTTCCCGATCGATTCCGTGGTGGAGGACTCCGTATCGCTCCTCCAGGTGACGCACCATCGGGGCTCGCGCTTTGTCCGCGATTCGGGGGCACCATTTGCTCACATGGTGATGCGGGACCGCTTCGATGCACTCCTGCTCGACCAGGCGCGGACCGCGGGCGCGGAGTTCCGGCCGAATACGCGGGTCACCGGCCTCGAGCAGAACGGCCGTGTGCGCGTGCTCGCGGACGGTTTCGCGGCCGAAGCCGACTACCTCATCTGCGCTGACGGTGCCCACTCGCCGGTCGGCAAAATGGCCGGCCTGGGCGAGGGCATCGCCGAGTGCGCCGCCTGGGAGGTCGAAGTCGCGGCCCCCGCCCCGAAGCTGCGTGCCTACCGTTCCACCGCGCTCATTGACCTCGGCTACGATCCCTGGGGGTACGCCTGGCTCTTCCCGAAAGCGTCCGTGCTATCGATTGGAGTCGTTGTCCCGCGCGAGCTGGGTGGGACGATGAAGGACTCGGTCCAGGCATTCATTGACCGTCTCGGGCTCGGCGGCGCCGATGTTGATATCGCACGCGGCCACAAGATTCGCTTGCGCCGTGGTGGCGAGCCTATCGCGGGTCAGCGCGCACTCCTCGCCGGTGACGCTGCTGGCCTCGCCGATGAGTTCACTGAAGAGGGCATCTTCTACGCGATCGAATCGGGCCGTATCGCTGCCCGGAATGTGCTCCGCGCACTTGGGCAAGGCCGCGGCGTGGAGCGGTATCAGCGTGACATCGACCGCGAGGTCATGCCCGAATTGCGTGCGGCCCGCCTCGTCGCGTTCATGTTCTACGGCATGCTTCGGCGCGCCCCACGACCATGGATGCTGGTCAGCGGGCACATCCCCTTCCTCTGGAACGCCTTCTTCGCGGTTCAGCGCGGCGAATCGACTTACGCCCGCGAGGCTGCGCGCGTGCCGCTGCTTCCCGGCCTGGCCGCCCGGATGCTGGCGGACTGATGGTGCTCACGCCGCCAGTCATCATGGAGCGGCTGGCCGATCTGTACGGCATGCCCGAGCACACGCCGCATGGCGATGCCGTCGCCGAACTGGTGCTGACCATCCTTTCGCAGAACACGGCGGACACCAACAGCGGGCGCGCGTTCACGCTGCTGCTTCGCCGCTTCGGCTCATGGGACGAGGTCGCCGAAGCCCCGGTCGAGCAGGTCATCGAAACGATCGCTCCGGGTGGTCTCGCTCAGCAGAAGGCCCCCCGCATCCAAGCCAGCCTTCGCGCCATCGCCGAGCGGTCCGAGGGCTGGAACCTCGACTTCCTGCGCGAGATGGAGCTCGAAGATGCGCGGGCGTGGCTCCGTTCGCTCCCGGGCGTCGGCCCCAAGACTGCTGCCTGCGTCCTCCTCTTCGCGCTTGGGCTCCCCGCGATGCCCGTCGATACCCACGTCGAGCGTGTCGCCAAGCGCCTCGGCCTCATCCCTGCGTCACTGACCGCGGAACAGGCACATGACGCGCTCGAAGCGCTGGTCGAGCCCTCGGACTACTACCGCTTCCACATGCTGCTCATCAAGCACGGGCGGCGCATCTGTGCCGCTCGCCGTCCGCTCTGCAAACGCTGCCCACTCGAGCCCGAATGTCCATCGAGCTTGCTTCGCCCGCAAGCGGAAGCCGCATCGCCCTTGGCTCAGCGCAGGTCGTCCTCTTCGAAGTCATCGTCATCGAAATCGTCGGCCTCGAAATCCTCAGCTTCGAAATCCTCCGCGCCGAAGTCGTCCTCGAAGTCCCCCCAACCAGCCTCGTCGTCGAATTCCGCGGCGGGTTCGTCAAAGTCGTCGTCATCCCGGAAGTCCGCCCCTGTCGGGAAGGATGGCCGAGCCCCAGCGGGTACGTAACCAAAGGCCGGCACGGTCCGCGCCAGGAGCTGCAGTACCGGCGCCAGCAACACGACGAACACACCGAGCACGCTAATCACCACGAAGTTCCGGAACGGCACCGCCGCAAGGTCGTCGATAAGCCTGCGCAGTTCCTCCACAAACGGGTCGTTGCCACCCACCTGCCCGATGAGGAAGCGCACGCCTCCGACCAGCACAAGCCCGGCGATCGCCGCACACAGGATGCCCACTCCGAGGTTGCGGACCCGGCGGAAGTCATGGCTCCGAATCACTACCGCCACCGCCGCGATCGCCGTGAGGGCCAGGAACAGCCACGTTGCGATCTCCGCCCGCTGGTTCGTCGTTTCCGAAAGCTGGCCAACGAGCGTCTGCAGCAACCCCTCCGAGGAGAGCGTGCCGATCGACTGGCTGCCGGTGCGGTCGAACGCGTCGATTCCGTCTTCGTACACCAGCAATGCCGAGCGCTCGAGGATGATCCCGCGGAGCTGGTCATCCGTGGCGTTGAGTGCCTCGTTCCTCGTCAGTTGCACGTCCAGCGGGTAGCCGGGAATCGGCACCGTTGGGTCGTCGGTTGCCCCCACAAGCTGGCGGAGTTCATCGCGGTGTTCAGCTACTACGAGGTCGACCTCGGTCAGCGTCGCCACGCCCGCCTCGAGCAGATCCATTGCCTCCGTCCGCTCCGTCGCCTGCTGGCAGCTCACCGAAACCACGAGCAGGAAGAGTGCGATAGCAAGGAAGGCGATGAACCCGAACGCGCCGAGGTCCGAACTGCCCTGGTCGTAGTGGGAGAGTCGCTGCCGCGCCCGGGCGGGAGGCATGCGTCGATAGTCAGGGCCCGAAACGCGCTGCATTTCTGTCCTAGCCGATTCTCACGACGATCGTCCCGGCAATGCGGTCGTGCAGCGTGCGGCGTTGCGAATCGAACGCCGACCAGAGGAACCCGGCCGATGCGACCAGGAATGCCACTGCCACCGCCACCCCGGACTGGACCGTCGAATCGCGCAGAGCATACGCCACGATGATCCCAATGCCGAGAATCAGGACATAAAGCAACAGGCCGATCACCCGCGCTACCGCCCCTACCACGCCCAGCGGCCGTCCATCGGAGCGGATGATCATCAGCTGCATCACGGCAGCCCCGATCGTCTGTCCCTTCCACGCGTGTGAGATGAAGAAATAGAGCAGGAACGCCGGGACGATCGCACCCACACAGGCCCAGAACACGTTAATCGCTGTCGAAGAAGGGTCCACGCGCTCGAAGTCCGAAGAAATGAGCACCACGAGCGAACCGGCTGTCACCAGCAGCGATGCGATGATAAAGAGCACCAGGACGTCGAGCGTTCCCGCTGCGACGCGGGACTCGAAGGTCGCGTAGTGGAGGCGGACGGGCCGTCGCGGACGGGCTTGCGCCGCCTGGGCGGTTGCGCTGCTCGCGGTCATTACGAGGCATTTTAGCCCTCGGATGGCAACGGCATAGGAAAGCGTTACGGCTGCTTAGCTTCCGGCTGCTTATGCTCAGGGCGTGCTTGCCAACCCGCTGCGCCCCCCGGCTCCCCAGGTCGTGTACTCACCCTGGCGCCCGAATCTCTGGGTGCTCGTCGTCACGAGTGCCGCAGTGCTGGGCCTGCTGCTCGGGAGTCTCAGCACGCTCGTCTTCGACCGGGGGCCGCTCGCCCGCTACGAATACCACCTCTGGCGCTGGCAGGCCGACACGCTCCTCGACAACGTCTTCTCCCGCCTTGGCATCGGCCCCTCGCCCGGCGATGCGGACGGCGAGGCGGTGCTTCGCGAATACTTCGCGCTCACGAGCCAGCTCCGAGCCGCCAGCGAAGCCGACCCACCGGACGTCGCGCTTCTCGAGACCCTCGCCAATGAACGCGCGACCTACGAAAACGACGTTGAGCGACTGATCGAACGCTACATCCACGAGGCGGCGGTCAGTGCCGGGCTCGAACAGCGCTTGCCGCTCTTCCGCGAAGTCTCGTTTGTTTGGCCGCCCGTCGATTTCGAACTCACCGAGCCGCCACGCCTGCTCGTCCGGTCGCCTCGGGACACCATCCGGCGCGCGGGAGACACCCTGCTCAAGCCCGACCTGACGCTCCGGGACATCGCCCACATCGAAGAGCGCACTGATAGCGCGGAGACGGTCTCGCTGGTGATCTCCATCGGTGGCCTGGCGGCCTATCCCGCAATCGTCCGCGATGATCGCAGCTACCAGGGCATCCTCGACACCGCTGCCCACGAATGGGTCCACCACTATCTCGCGTTCTTCCCCCTTGGCCAGCAGTGGGGCAAGGGCGGCGACGCCGAGACGCTCAACGAGACGACCGCGAACATTGCGGGCCGCGAACTCGCGAACATCGTGAATCAGCGCCACCCGGTCGTGCTTCCGCCCGGCGCCGACGGTGGACCTCCTCCCCGGCCGGCGCCGAGCGTCGACTTCAATGCCGAGATGCGGGCGCTCCGGCTCCAGGTGGATGATCTCCTCGCGGCCGGAAAAATCGACGAGGCAGAGCGGCTGATGGAGGAGCGCCGCCAGTTCCTCGCCGAACACGGCATCACCATCCGGAAAATCAACCAGGCATACTTCGCCTTCTACGGCACGTACGCCGATACC
>JALOAP010000100.1 GCA_023228745.1 Dehalococcoidia bacterium
CTCGGTCAGGTCGATCACCGAGAGGGCAGCGAGCCGTCGCTCTGGCGACCCATCCTGCACTTCGTTCACGAGTTCGGGTGTCGTCATGCGGCGGAAGGCGGATTCGTGCTGTTGCCAGCCGTCGTATTGGGGCGGGAGGCGCCGGTCCATGGCGTCATGGTAGGCAGCGAGCGATGGGCGGGGAAGGTCGCAATGCCAGAATCGTCGTAGTGAAATGCCCGGATTTCCCACGAACGGAGGCCGCTGGCCCGGTGTTGCGAAGCGTGCTGACCGGCCGGGCGAGGGCCGGCATGGTGATGACCTACGACGTGAAACAGTGGGTGCGCGCGAAGGGGTAGTGGCTAGCGAACGGCGGTACGGCGGGCGATGGCGGCGGCAGCGGTCGGAGTAACGGTACGCCGGGTGGAGACGGTCGGCTCCTGGCAAGCCTTCACGAGGGCACTATCGACGATCTCGGTGAGACCGGCGCCGCGGGCCTCGTCGCGCACGAAGGCGACGGTGGAGGAGATGACCTGGCTAAAGCCTGGCCACTCTTCGCAGCGGAGGACGCGCAGATGGCGGGACGACTCGTTCCATTCGACGACCAGGCGTGCGCGGGCAGCGGGGCCGGCGGAGTAGCGGGTGTAGCCGCCGAGGTATTCCTTCGTGAGGTGGAGCCCCTTCCTGCTGGGGTCGATGTTGGCCCGTTGCAGTCCATCCCAGAGGTCCCCAAGGGCCAGAAGGAGGCGGAAGGCAACATCGTTGGTATCAGCGCGCACAGACCTATCCCGAAGTTGATTTGCCGGGGCAGGAGCCCGGCATTGCGTATAAGTGTACTCCATTAGGGGAGAAAATGCACAACTGTTCTATGGATGCAATAGAGCGGAGGCATATTTCGTGACCCTGCTAGGTGGGAGGCGCTCCGCTCGCGGAGCCCTTCGGCAGGTAGGTCGCGAGCCCGGCCGCCAGCGGTGTGAGTGGCAGGCCAAAGACCTCGCGAAGCTCGGTGGTATCGGACGTGGGGTCCATCGTGATGAAATCGATCGCGCCGGGCGTGAGGGGCCGCCCGGGGAGATGCTGGGCGACGGAAGCGACGGCCTTCATGAGCCAGGTGGGCTGGTGGAGGAGGAAGCGGCGCTTACCAGCGACCCGCAGGGCGGTGCGGATGATCTCGTCCATCGTGAGAATTTCCGGCCCGCCGATTTCGAAGAGCCGGTCGCGGGCGCGGTCGTTCGTGACTGCGGCAGCGACATGGCGGCCGAGGTCGTTGACGAAGAGCGGGTTGAGGCGTGTCTTCCCGTCACCGATGACAGGCACGAACGGCAGGAAGCGGGCGAACGAGAGGAATCGGTTGAGCGATTGGTCGGCGGGGCCGTAGACCCAGCTTCCACGGAAGATCGTGTAGCCGGGCGCGTTCTCCTTGATGTACTGCTCCTCGTGCCACTTGAAGCGGAGCCAGTGGAACTCTGCATCCGGGGCGGCACCAGCGCCGCTGATGCCGATGAAGTGGGGTATCCCTGCGGCCTTCGCTGCATCGACGAGGTTGCGGGTGCCGCCGTAGTCGACGCGTTCGAAGGTAAGGCCCTTCTTCGGGTTCTCAATCGGGGAGTTCGGAAACTGCACGGCGTCGACGACGGCGTCGTGGCCTTCGAGCTTCCCCTGTAGCGACTCCGGCTGCGTGACGTCGCCGCGAATTGAGCGGACGCGTGGGTCGCTCACACTGGAGCGGCTCAGCACGGAGACCTCATGGCCCTGCTCCAGGAGCGCTTCCAGTGCGGCGCCGCCGAGGAGGCCCGCACCGCCTGCCACCAGCACCTGCATGAATTTCCCCCTTTGCGGTGGCACTTCCCGGCCACGACAGCGTCCGGACGATGGCCGGCGCCTCTCCAAGGGTATCGGAGGTGCGAGGCGCGCCGGCGTCAGGAAGCTGACGGCCACCCGGTACAGGGATGACGTGTTGTTGCAGTGCCGGGCTCCGGCGGATTCTTTAGGTGGGCACGAACATTATTCGATGCGTAGCTGGTACTTTCTGGTGCGCCCCCAACCGCCCGGAGGAACCGTGCACAAGTGTGCGATTTGCCGCCACCTTGGCCTACGACCACGCGAAACGAACAGCGTGGTGGGTCTCGCGACAGCCATCGGCGAACTCGTCGCCGAGGCACATGATCATCTCGACGAAACGCCCGGAGAAGGCGTCCACGTGATGCTGCCGGCGTGCCCGGAGCATGTAGTGGATGCGTATCGCGGCAGACTCACGGGTATCCGGATGGCGTGGCGTGTCCCGCTCCAGCCACCGCTGGCAAGCGGCTGACGCCACGTTGACACCCTGATCGAGGCCTACCTACGATTCGCTTGTGATACTCGCCGAAACCAGTGTGACTGCTCGCCTGGCCGACGTTGGGCACCGCGTAACGGGGCCACGGAGGCGAATCGTGAAGGCGATTGAGGAGCTGGGTGGGCCCTTCACCGTGGAAGAGCTGACGGCCGTCGTGCCCGGGGTGGGCCGAGCGACGGTGTTCCGCACGGTGAAGCTGCTGCTGGAATCTGAAGTGCTGTGCCGGATGACGCTCGAGGACGGGAGCATTCGCTACCAGCTTTCGCGCGGCGAGCACCACCACCACCTGATTTGCAGCGAGTGCGGCGCTATCTCTGAATTTTCGGACCCGGAGCTGGACGCCCTGATCCACCAGAACGCAGAGATCGATGGGTTCCAGCTCGATTCGCACAGCCTGGAGCTGTACGGCCGGTGCGCACGCTGCGCCTAAATGGGGCGGACGATCAGGTGCCGGAGAGGTCGCGCAGGAGCGTGCGCATGCCGGGCTTGAAAACGACCTTATCGTTCAGGACGACGATTTCGTTATTGAGGTAGAGCTGGAGCGCGCGGCTCAGTACGTTCCCTTCGAGCGCCCTTCCCTTTGTACGCACATCTTCAAAGGAGTCGACTCCGACGTCTATCTGGAAGACGTCCTGCAGGATGATCGGGCCGGCGTCGAGCTCTTCGGTCACAAAGTGGGCGGTACAGCCGCTGACGCGGACGCCATCTTCCCATGCACGGCGATACGGATTGGCGCCGGGGAAGTAGGGAAGCAACGAGGGGTGGATATTGATGATGCGCCCGGCGTAGGGGTGAACGACTGTGGGCGTGAGGATCTGCATATAGCGCGCGAGGACGACGACATCGGCCCGGGCGGCCGCGAGGCGATCGAGCAGGAAGGCTTCGTGTTCGGCCTTGTCGGTGCTGGGGTGCCATTCGAAGGGCAGGCCAGCGGCTTCAGCGACCGGGCGAAGTGTCTCATGGTTGCCGAGGACCACGGCGAGGTCGCCGTTGAGCAGGCCTTCACCATGGTCGGCGATCAGCTTCTCCAGGCAGTGTGCTTCGCGACTCACGAGGACAGCGACGCGGCGGCGCTCGCGCTCATTGTAGAGTGAGACGCGAATCTCCATACCGATTTCCGAGCCGATGGCGAGCAGTCCCGTGATGAGCTCATCGAGCGAGGCGGAGGCATCGGTGATGTCGACGAGCATGTCCATCAGGAACTGGCCGCGAACGACGCGCTGCTCAATGTCTTCGATGTTGACGTCGCGTTCGGCGAGGTAGGTGCTGATGCGGGCCACGACGCCCTTTTGGTCGCGGCCGAGCACACTGACGATTGCAAGGATTCGAGGCACGGAGATCACCAAGGAGAGGGTGGGTGGGCACAAGGGTAAAGGGGCGGGGACGAAGGGGCGAACCGGGAATGAATCCGCTTGTTCGCTGAGGACGTATCATTAAGGTATGGTAAAGGGGCACTGTGCTCCCGGGTGGTGGTGAGGAGGTAGTTCCACAGGAAGGTGACTGTGGGCCGTAAGAGGCTGGACCTGCAGTACCGGAAGGGTGTCCCAAGAGATTCCCGGGACATCTGTGCGATCTCTTTACGATGGCCAAAACTGGCTCGCGGAAGTGTGCGTGCTGCATCGGCGCGTGAGGAGGTGTGCATCAGCGACGCATAGGTGATTGGCGTGCGCAAAATATCCATCGAATTTAAGGGAGACGGCGCGCACCTTACCGTCCGGTTAATCGAAAGAGAGGGACCCTAACCGATGACCAGAACCGCATGGCGAATCTTGTTCAGCATGTTCGCCATCTTCGCGATCATGGCCGTCGCCGTTGCGTGCGGAGACGACGATGATGACGACGGTGGCGACACTACTCCAGGCGGCGGTAGCACCGCCACGCAACCGAGTGGTGGTGGCGGTGAACCGAAAGAGGGGGGCAGTCTGAAGGTGCAGTACCTCGACGTGCAGTCGTGGGACCCGCACTTTTCGAGCTTCGCCCAGGACATCGGGCACCACGGATTTGTGTGGCGCGGGCTGTATAAGCTCGACAAGGAGAACAATCCGGTCCCCGAAATGGCGGCGAGCGAGCCTGAGGTTTCGGCGGACGGCCTGACCTACACCGTGAAGCTGAAGGACGGCCTGAAGTGGTCGGATGGCGAGCCGCTGACGGCAGCAGATTTTGTTGCCGGCGTGCATCGCACCTGTGACCCGGACAACGCGGGCCAGTATTTCTACCTGCTCTCGAACATTGTCGGCTGCGACGACTTCTACACAGCGAACGGCGACCCGGAGGGTGACCCGCCGGTGGCTGCAAAGTCGGCGGAGGAGAAGGAGCAGCTTCGTGAGGCGATTGGTGTGAAGGCCGTCGACGAAACGACGATCGAATACACGCTGATCGAGCAGCAGCCGACCTGGCCGATGATCCTGACGATGTGGATGACGTACCCGGTGCCGAGGCACATCGTGAAGACATCGGGCGAGGCCTGGCCCAGCGACCCCACCAAGCTCGCGTTTAACGGTCCGTTCAAGCTGCAGAGCTACACAACGAAGAGCGGTGCGGTCTTCGTGCGGAACGACAACTACGCGGGACAGCACCCTGCCTACCTCGACCAGGTTGAGTTCGTCTACATCGAAGACAACGCGCAGTCGAACAATGCCTTCCGCTCCGGCGAGATTTCGGTGGCGCTGGCGGACACATCGAACCTGACAGTCCTCCAGTCGGAATTCAAGGACGAGCTGCTGAGCTACCCACAGCCGGCGACCATTGCTCTGCAAATGCAGATGGAGCGGCAGCCACTGGACAACGAAAAGGTACGGTTGGCGCTTTCGCGGGCGATTGACCGCGACACGCTGGCGAATAACGTGCTGCAGGGCGCAGTACTGCCGACGACCAGCTGGATCCCTGCTGACGTGGCGAAGATCGAGGAGGGCACCTTCGACGACGAGGTCGGCTTCGACCCGGACGCGGCGAAGAAGCTGCTGGATGAGGCTGGCTATCCAAATGGCCAGGGCTTCCCGAAGCTCACGATCCTGATCCGCGACACACCATCGAACACCGCCACAGCGAACTTCCTGCAGGCGGAGTTCAAGGAGCACCTGGGGATCGATGTGGACATCGAGGTGGTGGACGCGCCGACGCGCTCGCGGCGGTTCACGACAGAGGACTTCGAGCTGTTCCCGGGTGGCTGGATCCAGGACTACCCGGACCCCGAGAACTGGATTATCGGCCTCTTCGACAAGGACGGGACGCTCAACCATTACAACTGCTTCGACTCGGACATCGACACGCTGATCGGCAAGGCCCGGTACAACACGAACAACGAGGAGCGGCTGGAGCAGTACCGCGAGATCAATGAGCTCATCTCGACGCGGGCGTGTGGTGCTGCGCCGATGTACCACCAGGCAAACCACATCCTGGTCAGCCCGAAGGTGGGTGGGATCGAGGAGTTCCACTCGTCGCAGGACCGGGTCCTCGCGGCTGACTGGGCTCCGGAGGAGTGGTATCTGAACGACTAACCGGTGAGGCTAGGAATACTCCACGGGGGACATGGGCATCGTCTCGTGTCCCCCTTCCTTCTACAATCGCACCAATCGTAGAAACGAGGGGCGTTCTGTGGCTGGTTATGTCCTTCGCCGGATCCTCGCGTTTATTCCACTCATCTGGGCAATTGCGACGATCACGTTCTTCCTGATGCACGCAGTGCCAGGCGGACCGTTCGACCACGAGAAACCGCTCCCGGAAGCAACGAAGCGCAACCTGGAAGCGCGCTACAACCTCGACGGAACGCTCGTCGAACAGTACGGGACGTTTATTAGCAACCTTGCGAAGGGCGACCTGGGCATTTCGTTCAACCAGGACCGGCCGGTGACGGACATCATCCGGGACCGGCTGCCGAAGACGCTGCAACTCGGCGTGTGTGCGTTCGCGTTTGCGCTCGTCGGCGGGCTCACGCTAGGAATAGTGGCAGCGGTGAACCAGAACCGGTGGCCGGACTACGTAAGTGTATTCATCGCAACGGTGGGTGCAGCAGTCCCGAACTTTGTGGTGGGCGTGTTTCTCATCATCTTCCTTGCGCTGAAGCTCGGGTGGTTCGATGTGTTGGGCTGGGAACTTGGCAACCCGCGGAAGATGGTGCTGCCAACCATCGCGCTCGGACTGCTGCCGATGGCCTTTATCGCGCGGATAACGCGCGCCTCGATGCTCGAGGTGCTCCGCCAGGACTACATCCGGACGGCGCGGGCGAAGGGCGTGAAGGAGTACCGCATTGTGGTGCGGCACGCAGCGCGGAACGCGCTGATCCCGGTGCTCACCGTGGCGGGCCCGATCTTTGCCGGACTCATCACGGGGTCGTTCGTGATCGAACGGTTCTTCGCGATCGGCGGTGTGGGCACGGCATTTGTGGACGCGGTAGGCCTGCGGGACTACGGCATGATCATGGGCACAACGCTGCTCTACGCAGTGGCTATCGCGGTGGTGAACCTGCTCGTGGACATCGCTTACGGCGTCGCCGACCCGAGGATCAGGTACTGACATGGCGACGCAGAGCACGGCGATTGTCCTTCCTGGCGACGAAGCAATCCTGAAGCTGAAACAACGAGGCCTGTGGCAACAGGCGTGGCAACGGCTACTGAAGAACCGCCTTGCCGTAATCGGGGGCGCGCTCCTCATCGTGTTGATAATTCTCGCTTTCGCGGCAGCAGTGGTACCGGCACTGGAGAACTACGCGCCGGACAAGCCCGCACCACGCGATGCGTTCCAGGGGCCGAACTCGGAGCACTACCTTGGAACAGACAACCTTGGCCGTGATACCTGGGCGCGGATGTGGCAGGGGATGCGCATCTCGCTCGAGATCGGGATTGGGACCCAGGTCGTGGTGGTGTGTATCGGTGTGCTGGTGGGCGCAGGAGCTGCCCTTGGTGGCAAGCTCGGCGACAACCTGCTGATGCGCGTTGTGGATGTGGCGTACGCGTTCCCGGACTTGCTGGCAATCATCATCCTGCGCGCGGTGTTGGCACAGCGCGGGTGGCCAATTATTGGCACCGGCGACCCACAAATCGCCGGGTTGTCGGGCGAGGTGCTGCAGGTGATCCTGGCCATCTCGCTGGTCGGCTGGGTAACGGTGGCGCGGCTGGTGCGGGGCCAGATGCTATCGCTGAAAGAATCGGATTATGTAACGGCTGCACGGGCCCTGGGAGCATCTTCGCGGCGGATCGTATTCACACACATGCTCCCGAACACCATGGGGCCGATCATCGTCGCGGTGACCTTCGGCATCCCACTGGCGATCTACGCGGAAGCGGTGCTCGCGATCATCGGCTTCGGTCTCCAGCCACCGACGGCGAGCCTTGGGACGATGGTCTACGACGGGTACACGTACTACCGGGCGAGTGAGTGGATGATTTTGGTGCCGGCCGCCGCGATTGCAACGCTGATGCTCTGCTTCACGTTCCTTGGGGACGGGCTGCGAGACGCATTGGACCCGCGACAGCGGCACTGATTGTTGCACATTATGTCTCGAGAGGTGTTTGGCCGAAACGGGGCGCACTGGTACCATCGGAGGGAGATGGGGACGTAGCTCAGCTGGGAGAGCATCACACTGGCAGTGTGAGGGTCAGGGGTTCGAGTCCCCTCGTCTCCACCATCTCTACGGGACAGCATGACGGGAGCCAGGCGGCTCCCGTTTTTCGTTCACCTTCCCCAGGCACGTGGCACGTCGCTAACGAACGCCGGGGCTTCGCGACGACGCGACCAGCGCGGCTAGAATGGTGAAGAGCGTAATGACGAGTAGCACAACCGCGGAGATTACCCCGACGATGATCGGAAGGGGGTCGCCGCTATCCGCGTACCCTCCCATTGGTGCCTTCCCTCTGCGAGTGTCACGCGAAGTGTCGCACATTCGCCGACGGGATGGAGTGACGGGAAGCGGGGAGTCTGTCGCGAGGTCAGGCCAAAGCGAGGGCGTCGTCGAGGTTCCCGCGCAGGGAGAACGGGCCAGCACGCACGACCCGGACGTCGACAATCGAGCCAACGCGGGCGGGTTGATCGATATGGACGAGCTTGCCGGTACGGGTGCGCCCGAACGGCTGCTCGCCGCGAACACCTTCGATGAGGACGGGTTGAACCGTATCGAGATAGGTGTCGTTGATCTCCTGGGAGATGCGCGCCTCGATGGCCTCGACACGGTGAAGGCGTTCCGCCTTCACTTCAGATGGGACGTCATCGTCCATCTTTCGCCAGGCGATGGTGCCGGGCCGCGGGGAATAGGCGGCAACGTGGACCTTGTCGAACCGGATCTCTTCGAGGATGCCGCAAGTCTCCTCGAAGTCGGCGTCTGTCTCGCCCGGGTAGCCGACGATGATGTCGGTGGTGATGCCAGCGTGGGGCATGAGCTCCCGGACTTCGTGGATTTTCTCGACGTACTCAGCAACGGTGTAGCCGCGACGCATAGACTCGAGCACGCGGTCGCTGCCCGCCTGGATGGGAAGTGAGAAGCACTCCATGACCTTGGGGAGTTCGGCGATAGCTTCGAGGATGCGGTGCGTCATGTCCTTGGGGTAGGACGTGAGGAAGCGGATACGCTGCAGGCGTTCGAGATCGGAAAGGGCGCGCATGAGGTCACCGAGGTCCGGCTGGTCCGGGAGGTCGTGGCCGTAGGCTTCGACGGTCTGACCGAGCAGTGTGACTTCGCGGACGCCCTGCGCGTTGAGGTAGGCGACTTCGCGGACAATTTCGTCGATTGGCCGGCTTTTTTCGCGCCC
>JALOAP010000101.1 GCA_023228745.1 Dehalococcoidia bacterium
GGACCCCTACCGCGAGGATTTCATCGTGAGTGTCTGGCGGGGCTCCCCGGCGGGCGTCTATAGCGATAGCGACACCGAGGATGAAGACGACGAGGAAGGCGACACCTTCCGGCTGAACTAGCCTCGCTTCTTCTTCGCCGTGCCGGCGGCCCCCGCGGGCTGCCATTTTCGACGCCACGCAAACGCGACAGTGCTGGCCGGTTTCTCCACGTGACAATGGCCCCGGAGTTCCCGGGGCCATGGGGTTGATGGCCAGGAGTAGCAGCGCTAAAGGCTGCCAACCAGCTCCTGTGCCTCGCGACGGAGCTCAGCACGGAAGTCCGGGTGGGCGATGCTAATCAGCTCTTCGGCGCGCTGCCGGTGGTTCTTGTCGAGCAGCCGCGCCACGCCGAATTCGGTGACGATGGTGTCCGCGAGGTAGCGGGGGATGGTGACGAGTGTGCCAGCTTCATGCTTCGCCACCACCTTCGAAAGCGAGCCTTCGAGCGCGGTGGAGCGCATGACGGTGATGGCGCGTCCGCCGGCCGAAAGCGCGGCGGAGATATGGGTGTCGGGCTGGCCACCGGTGCCGTTGACCATGTGACCACCGAAGCGGCACTCGCTCGCGATCTGGCCGAGCAGGTCAACGGCGATCGCGCTGTTGATGGAGGTCATGTTCGGGTTCTGACTCATGCGCAGCGGGTTCAGGAGGTAGTCCGGGTCGTAGAGTTCGAAGGCCGGGTTGTTCGCGATGATCTTCAGGTCTTCGCCGTCACAGCCGGTCCAGGCAACGGCCACGGCTTTCCCCTTGTGGATGGTCTTCATCGAGCCGTCGAGGATGCCGCGCTCCCAGAGCTTTGCAAGGCCGGGCGAGCCGAGTTCGGTGTGGAGACCAAGGTGGCGCGCGTCGTCGAACGCGCCCGCCTGGAACATGAGCGAACTGGGCTGACCCACGCCGACCTGGATGGTGTCGCCATCGCGGATGAGCTGCCGGATGTTGTCGGCGATCGCCTGCGCTTCGGGGTCGACCTCAGCGTAGCCAAGGGCCTGGCCAAGGATGCTCGGCGGGAGTGCATGGAAGGTGCCTTCGACAAGCGCGAGCTGTTCGTCCGTTGCCTGGTCGAGGATTGCGAGCAGCGGCTCACGGTTCTCCGGCGGGGCCAATGTGTCGATCCGTTCGCGAACAGCGGCACGGTCCACGGGAGCGATCACACCTTCGATAAAGGTCCCAATTTCGCTGACGTGCATCCACACGTCGCCGAACACCGGCGAGATGTTGGGGTCAACCACCGCGATGGTGTGGCGGGCTCGCCGCGCGTACGCCTTCTTGTTCCACATGTGGGGCCCGAAATGGACGAAGCCGTGCTCGTTCGGCGGGCTCACGGGGGTGAGGAGGACATCGGGGACGCGCGCCTCTTCGCGCCCGGCGTCGAAGGCCTTGAGACCAAGCATGAACGTGTTCGGCAGATAGGTCGCGATCTTCGCATCGTGCGCCGGGCGGATGCCGTCGCCGATGAAGATCTCGATCTCCTTCTCGCCCCGGGGCGCCTCTTCACCGAAGAACTGGGCCTCACGTGGCGCGAGGAAGCGAATGTCGATGCGGTCGAGCTCGCGGGAACGTGCGTGGAAGGCGTTCGCGAGGACGCCCGGCACGAGGATGGAAAGGCCGACAAGGTCGCCTTCGTGGATAACCTGCATCGCCTGGTCGAGACTCTTCAGCCGGGATTGGTATTCGTCACGCCAGTTTGCGTAGCGGGACTCGGGGCGTTCTGCAATGGTCACTGTTCTACTCCAGGGCGATGCGCTGCTGACGATCGGCAGATTGCTGCCATCGCTTTGGCGCGGCATCCTACGCAGCCACTCGATGCGATGCAAGCAACCAGGGAGCACGTTGCCCGAAGCCGCCGCGAGTGCGTGGCCGTTACTGGTCCAGGGCCGCGAGGACCATGTCGCGCGCGATCGGTCCTGCTTCGATCGATCCTGAGTCGCCGTCATCGAGCACGACCGCAGCGATGGCCCCTGGTGTGTCGGCCGGGGCCATCGCGACGAACAGCACGTGTTGCTGTTGGCCAGCGTCCTCTGCCGTCCCCGACTTGCCGGCAAAGTTCGTATAGCCGGCGTTGGCGAAGGCGGCCGAGGCGGTACCGCTGGGGCTCGTCACCAGTTTGAGGCCCTGGAGCAGGTGCGCCGACTGTTCGGCAGAGAGGGGAAGGTCGTTGACCGTGGCGGCGTCTTCCCCGGCGAGAATGACGGGTACGCGCAGGCCGCCGTGGACAAAGGCACTGTAGGCGTTGGCGAGCTGCAGTGGGGTGATCAGCAGGTCGCCCTGGCCGATCCCAAGGTTCACTTCGTCGCCGGGATACCACGGTTCGCCCCGTTGCTGGCGTTTCCAGGCAGCGTCGGGCACCAGCCCTGCGGCTTCCGGCAAGATGCCGATCCCGGTAGGTGCACCGAACCCGAACAGGCGCGCCATCTGCGAGAGCGGGCCGGATGGCGCATCGTCGGGCGTCTGGTTATAGAGCGTGAGCGCGATTTCGTAGAACACGGGGTTGCAGGAGCGCATGAGGCCCTGGGCGATGGTCAGTGGTCCCTGGCTGCCTTCCCAATTGCGGCGCGGTGGGTCCACGCCGTCCCAGGTGGCGCCACAGAAGATGGTGCTGGTCGGCGTGTAGCCACCATAGGCGAGCCCGGCAGCACCGGTAATAAGCTTGAAGACGGACCCGGCGGAATAGGTACCCTCGGTCGCGCGGTTGCTCAGCGGCGCGTTCGTCGCGGAGGTGATAGCGGCAAGGGCATCCGCGTCGTTACGTTCGAAGGCGTTGGCGTCGAACGAGGGCGAGCTAACGATGGCCCGCAGCTCGTTGGTGCGCGGGTCGATGATGACACCGGCGCCCGCACGCGCTCCAAGGCGCTGCTGTGCCGCAACGAGCACCGCCGCGTCGAGGGTGGTTGTCACGTCCTGCCCCTCTGCGAAGGGCGTTGTGACGAGCGTCTTCAGCAGGTTGTTCCCCGAGTCGTAGACGGCAAGGGTGCCGCCCGGCTTTCCAGCGAGCGTTTCTTCGAGCGCAGCTTCGAGGCCGACGGCGCCAACGCGGTCGCCAATGCGGTAGCCGGTGCCGCGCAGCTCTTCGAGTTCCTCTGCGGTGAACTCGCGCGTGTAGCCGATGACGTGAGCGCCCGCACTACCGAGCGGATGAATGCGCTGGGCTTCGAAGTAGATGACGACGCCGGCAAGCGACCGGAGTTCGGTGGCGGCCTGCTCCGCCTTCTCATCCGGGATAGGCCCCACCCCAACGCGCTGCTGAGGTCCGCCGCCTGCGTTGAAGGCGCCGTCAACCTGCTCCTGCGTGAAGCCGAAGGCCACGAGGGCCGCGGTCAGCAAGGCGCGGTCCACGACCAGGGAGCGGTTTAGCCCGAGCATGCGAACGTCCCGGGTGATGGCAAGCGGCTCTCCGTTGCGATCGAAGATGGCGCCACGCGTGGGGCGCTGAACGGTGCTCTTGATGGACTGGCCTGCTACGAGGTCGGGGTGAATCGCCGAGGGGGCCCACGCTACGAGCCAGCCGCCCGGGGTCTGTTCGAGGTTAAGCGTTGTGGAGTATTCGAGATCGCCGAAATACGCTGTAGACACTCGGACGGCCAGCTCGGCAGTGGCCTCGCCGGCAGTCCGGCGCGAGGCTTCGAGCGACATGAGCGTCGTTTCGTTTTCGAACGCGGCATAGGCGTCGCGAAAAGCGCTGAGGGGGAAAGCTTGCTGCGCAGCGGGCGTGAGGAGTTGGTAGAGGCCTTCGATGTCGTCACGGGACCAGGCTGCAGCCCACTCGTCGGCGGTCGCCCGCAGCGAACCGGCGGGAGCCTCCCCGGAGTCGCCCGCAGTGGAGCCGTCTGAACTACTCATGAACGCCCGAACGCCAGCGACCACGCCGCCTACCAGCAGGCCGACCAGCACCGCCCCAAGGAAGACACCGCGCATGCACGCCCCCGGCCGCTCACGGCCACACCCCGCGTTCGGGATGGTAGCAGTCCTGGTAGGGCTCGTGGCACTTGTTTCTGCCTGCACAGGTAAGGACGCGGGCAACAGCGACGCGCAGGACGTTGGGCCGGGCCCCACGGTGGTTCGGCCGGAACCGGCGGGCGAGCCCCGCACAACGCGGATCGGCTTCAGCACGCTGCCCCCCGAGCGCACCACGGAGTCCTACATCCAGGCGTTCGCCACCGCCGCCCAGTACGGCGACATCGTTCTCATCCAGCGGAACCCACCCTGGGAGGATTTCCTGCCGGGCCGCACCGTCTCGCCCCAGACCGCGGAGAGCACGCGGCTGGAGACGGCGCTGCGGGACCAGTACCCCCAGCTCGACCTGTTCTACGCAATCGACCCTACCGACGGCTTCGTGCAACGCTCCCGTATCGCGAACTTGCCGACCGGGATCGACCCTGAGGTTGGCTTCGCGGACCGGCAGCTCCGCGAGGCGTTCATCGCCTACACGACCTACATCGTGAAGACGTACGAACCGGACTACCTCGCCCTGGGCGTGGAAGTGAACATGCTCTACGAGCGGAAGCGGGCACAGTTCGAGGCATTCGTGTCGCTCTACCAGGAGGCGTATCGAGTGGCGAAGGAGACCCGGCCCGAAACGAAGGTTTTCCCGACATTCCAACTCGAGGACCTGGAGGGCACGCTCGACAATATCCACCCGCCGCACTGGGAAGTGCTCGATTACTTCCGGGACACGATGGATGTGCTCGCGATCAGCACCTATCCCTTCCTCGCCGACGTGACCAGCACCTCCAACATCCGGGAGGACTACTACAGCCAGCTCAGTACGTACTTCGACGGTGAAATTATCATCGCGGAGACAGCGTATCCTTCGGCTGCGGTCGAAGGGGAGTCGACCATCGGGACAGAAGAAGACCAGGCTGCCTACCTGACCCGGCTCCTGCAGGAAGCCGAGGCGAACAACTTCAGCGCGGTGATCTGGTTCGCGGCGCTCGACCCCTCGTTCGCGCGAAGCGGCGCGGCGTCGGTCTTCAGCGATATCGGCCTGCGCCGAAGCGATGGTTCGAACAAAATTGGCTGGGGCACGTGGGAGGAATGGGCGCGGCGCCCCCTCGCTGAGTGACGCGGAGGCGAACTGTGCGCGCGCTGGGTACCACTGACCTCCTCCGGATTGCGATCATCCTTGTGGCCGCAGCGGTGGCCCTCTCGGCCTGGGTGGTGATCGAGGAGGCGCCGTTGCCGGGCGACATCCGGCTGACGCGGGAAATCCAGTCCTGGGGGCGCCTGGGAGACAACGAAGCGCTCATCAACGGAGCGCACCCCTGGCGGTGGCCGATCCTCGTTCTGGCGGCCGTGCTCACCCTGTTCCGCTGGCGGGTGGGGGGCAGCAGCGGGCCATCGGGCCGTCAGCGGGACTTCGCGCTCTGGGCGTTCATAGCGGCGGCCGTGTTTTCGCTCTTTGATAACGTGCTCAAGGCGGCGGTGCGTTCGCCCCGGCCGCTGGCCGACCTCGGCGTCCACGTGCAGGAGTTCAAGGACACGTACGGCTTCCCGAGCGGACATGTCTACGGGGATCTGCTGGTGTACGGGACGTTGGCGGTCACTGCGCCTTTGTGGGTACACCCCAGGCTCGTGCTCCTCGTCCGGGCGGTGTGTGTCGCGATTATCATCCTGTCCGGGCCCGCCCGGGTGATTGTGGGTGCGCACTGGCCGAGCGACACCGTGGGCGGCTACCTGTGGGGCGGCGCCGCGCTGGCGCTCTCGATCGCCTTCGCGCAGAAGGCAGCCGGGTCGCGGCGATAGGAGCGGGACCGGCTAGTCCGCGAGGCTGGCACGCAGCTCGGCCAGGTGCCCGATGACACGGTCGGGCATGACCACGACATCTTCCTGCATTTCGAGCCGCTCGCGGTGGATCCAGACAGCGTGAAGGCCAGCATTCTTGGCGCCACCGATGTCGGCGTAGAGGTTGTCGCCCACGTGCCAGGCCTGGCCCGCGTCCGTCCCGGTGGCAGCGAGGGCGTGTTCGAACACTTCCCGGTTCGGCTTGCCGTGGCCGAAGACCCCCTCGATAACGACGGTGTCGAAGTGCCGTTCCAGTTCGAAGCGCGCGATCTTTTCGCGCTGCATGTCGGCGGGGCCGTTCGTGAGCAGGGCGAGGCGGTACCCCTCGGTGCGAAGCGATTCGAGCGTCACGAGAGCGTCGTCGAACAGCCGCCAGCGCTGACGCGCCTCATCCATATACCGGTCGTTGATCTGCCGCGCGCGTGTTGCATCGAGGCCCTCGGCGGCGAGTGCCTTTTCGATGATGTGGATTCGTGCCTCGTGCAGCCGCACGCGCCAATGACCGACGGCCGCTTCGTCGCGCCAGAACTCCATCGCCTCGCGCCGAATTGCCTGCCGCACCTGGTCCCAGTCGCAGCCCAGCGCCAGCGCGTGTGCACGGCAGGACGCCTCCCACGCCGCCTCGAGGCCGCCAGAGGTGTCGAGCAGCGTGTCATCCATATCGAAGAAGATTGCACGGGGTCTCACGCCCTTACAGTACCGGATCGGCAAGGAGATGGCGCACCAAGACAGTCGAAACGGGCCGCGGTGCTGTAGGATGCACCGGCCATGGCAGCGAGCACAGGCGGAGAACGTTTCCAGTTCACGCGAACACCCATCCGATATGCCCGCACACCGGATGGGGTGAACCTGGCCTACCTCTCGAAGGGCACCGGGATCCCGGCGGTGATTGTGGGGGACCCGCTCTTTACGCACCTGGAGCATTACTGGCCCATGTGGGAAGCAATCCCCGGGGTGGAGGAGCTCTACCGGGACATCCGCGTGCTCTTCTACAGCCCCCGTGGCTTCGGCCTCTCCGATCGCAACGTACCGCCGCCGTCGGTTCCCGAGCGGATCGCGGATATTAACCACATCCTCGACCACGCAGGAATCGAGCGGACGGCGCTCCTTGCATCGGGGAATGCGGGCATCACGGCGCTCCTTTTCGCCGCGACACACCCGGACCGGGTGAGCGTCCTTGTCCTCTACATGTTCTGGAGCAACAGGGTGGGGCTTGCCGGTGGGCTCGGCCAGCTATTGGAATCGAACTGGGACCTCTACACGGTGCTCCTGGCGCAAATTGTGGCGGGGCGCTACCGGGCGAACGAGGGGAACGCCATCACCGAGCTTCTCAATGCCTCGGGCAACCAGCAAAGCTACATCCACTGGCTGCAGCAGAACGCACGAGTCGAACTTGCGGAGTTGCTGCCACAGATCGAGGCGCCGACACTCGTGCTCTGCCGCCAGGAACGGCTCGTTGGCAACATTTCGCCGATTGATGGCGCACGCCGCCTGGCCGGCGGCATTCGGAACGCAAGCCTCCAGCTCCTGCCTGGCGATTCGTACATCATCGATGAGTCGGTGCTCCATGCCTGCCAGACATTCCTGCAGGAGCACGAGGGGAGCACTCCGAGCGAAGCGGAGCCCGAAACGCAGGGCGGGCTCCGCACGATCCTCTTCACCGACCTCCAGGGCCACGTGCGAATCGTGCAGCGGCTGGGCGATGAGGCCGCCCTCGTGGTGATGCGGGACCACGAGCGCATCACCCGGCAGGCGTTGCAGGAACACCACGGCGACGAAGTGAAGGCGCTTGGCGACGGGTTCATGGCGTCGTTCGCATCAGCTCGCGAGGGTGTGGAGTGCGCGGTGGCGCTGCTGCGAGCCTTCGACGCATACAACAAGACGTCCAGCTACCCGCTCTATGTTCGAGTTGGCATCAACGCTGGCGAGCCCATCGCGGAAGACGACGACCTTTTCGGCACGGCGGTCATCACGGCATCCCGCATCGCCGGGCTGGCGGAGGGAAGCGAGATCCTGGTCTCGGGGGTGGTGGCAGATTTGGTCGAGGGGCAAGGGTTCGAACTATGCGACCGCGGCAGGGTCCGCCTCCGGGGGTTCGACGACCCGGTGCAGGTCTATTCGGTCGAGTGGCAGTAGGGGCGTGTCTCAGGCGCTCCAGCGGTGTGGGCGCTGCCCGCCTGTACGGCGCAGGTCGACGGCGTGTTGCTCCCCGCGCAGGAGGATTTCACCACAGTTCGTACAGACGACCTGTGCGGGTGACCAGAAGCGCTCACGATCGAGGAGGGGCTGCAGCAGTTCTTGCGGATGCTGGCATTCGCCACCGAAGCGCATGGAATCCTCCTGCGCCCGGAACGGCGGGGCGGCCGTTCGCGGGTCGCGATGCGAGCATTCTCCGTGCACGCCGGGGCGTGCGGCCTCAAGGGCGGCGGGAGGTGCCTCACAGGCGCGTTGCAGCGCTAGACGCGGGGGAGTTCATCCATGTATTCGTTGGGATCGAAGCCGGGCATAGCCCGGTCGAGGTCGAAGGTGGTCGCGCCTCCTTCGAACCGGAGGATCCACGCGAACTGGTGCCCTGATTCGCACCAGAACTCGAGCCGGATAACCGAGCCGTCGTTCTCCAGTTCAGAGGATGGCCGGAAAGCAAATCCCACACCATCGGGCGCCACTTCGACCACATCTCCCAGGCGATCAACCTCCACTCTCCGGGGATGAACCCAGGTGGCGCTGCCGCTCGAGAGACGGCAGCTTGGACAGGAGACGGCGAGTACCGTCGAAGCCGTAACTTTTGCGAGCAATTGATGACCCACGGCGTCGGACTATACGACTCTGATACCTAAGGATCAGCCAAGTTACGCGCTTTACGAGAGACGACAATCAACAGCTTCGTAATACGAAATGGCCCCGGGGAAATGATTTCCCGAGGCCATTTCGCCGGGCCAGCCAGGCCATGTAATCAACTGGCGTTAGAGCAGCCAGATGATGAGCAGGATCAGCAGCACTACCAGGACAATGCTCCTACCACCCCATGCATAGGCGTGCCCTTCTTCCATATCGAACGTGGCGGAGAGCTTTTCGCGCGTATTCCGGTCGCTCATTGGAACTCCTCCTTGTGGATCGCACACTAGTGCACCGCCGCCGAGAAAGC